>JBHHTZ010000103.1:0-9519 GCA_046753605.1 Anaerolineae bacterium | reverse complement strand
TGTGCCAGCGGAATCAGCAACGGCGACGTCCGCAGGTTCAGCGGCGGCTCGTCCAATGCGATGATGAAACCGAAACCCAGCGTCACCGCCGACGTGCCCAGTGGCAGCATGAAGATCGGGTCCAGCACGGAACTGATCCCCGTCCTGAGCCTGTCGAAGGGCTGGCCACGCCGGCGTACCAGCAAATAGGCCCCGATCAGACCCAGCAGCAAAGCCAGCAGCGTGGTGGCGCCGGCGAATCCCACCGAATTGCGCACCGCCTCCACCGGCGGCACAAACAGAATCGACCTCCGGCGATTGATGAACAGCTCGCGATAGAATTGCAGCGTCCAGCCATCGCCGCCGGGCGAGAACGAGCGCGCCACCAGCGCCAGCAGCGGTGTCAGCAGCAGCCCCAGCATCACAACGACATTGCCCCACACGAGCCATTTTTCGCGGGGCGCGGCCGGCGGTCGTTGAAGCTGCCGGCGGGCCTGCAGGTCCAGCGGCACTGTTGTGCGCGCTTGCAGCCGCGTGTAGACCCACATCAGACTGAGCGTGAAGACGATCTGGGCCAGGGACAGGGCGGCCGCTACCGGAAGGTTGAACAGATTCACCGCCTGGCGGTAGATTGCCACCTCCAGCGTGGCGTAGCGCGGCCCGCCCAGGATCAGAATCACGCCGAAGCTGGTAAAATCGAAGATGAACACCAACAGGCTGGCAGCGGTGATGGCCGGCAGCAGCAGCGGCAGCGTGACCTCGCGGAAGACTTGCCGGCGGCCGGCCCCCAACACGGCGGCCGCCTCTTCCAACCGAGGCGACAGGTTGGCCCAGAATCCCCCCACAATCCGCAGCACCACCGTGTAGTTGTAAAACACGTGGGCCAGCAAAATCATCCAGATGGTGAATTGCAGATTGATCGGCGGGCGGTCGAGACCAAACAGGGCCATCAGCGCCGTGTTGACCCAGCCGCGCGGCCCCAGGAGAGCCGTGAACGCCGCTGCCACCACAATGCTCGGCAACACGAAGGGGATAGTGGTCAGCGCCTGGATCAGCGATTTGCCGGGGAATCGGTAGCGAGCGAACACGTACGCCCCCGGCATCGCCAGCAGAACGGTTAGCAGCGTCGATACAGTGGCCTGCCAGATGGTGAACCACAGCGTTTTCAGGTAGTAGGAGCTGCTGATCAGTTTCTGCAAAGAGCCGAAGCTGAGCTGACCATCGGGTGCGAAGCTGAGCTTGAAGATCTCGAAGAGGGGGTAGAAAAAGAAGATGGTCAGGAAGGCGATTGGCAGCGCGTACAGCAGAAGCGGCGCGCGGCGAATCAGCACACGTGAAACGTGAAACGCGAAACGCGAAACGGGCTTTTGCTCACGCATCCGTTTCACGTTTTACGCCGCTTGATCGCCGAAGGTCTCCGGACCGAGCGACGTCCTGAGCCTGCCGAAGGGGCGAAACGGGCCTGGTCAGGAGACCTTCGCCCAACGCGGGCGCCGCACATAATGTCATTCCGAACGGAGCGCCAGCGGAGTGAGGAATCCCTGAGACAGCACTCGGATAGGTGGGCGGCATTGGAGAAACACCCACTTCTCTCCCATGCGGCTGTTGACGCATTCGCCAACGGACCCCAACTTTGCTTGCACCGTTCCAGGGATTCCTCACTCCGCTGGCGCTCCGTTCGGAATGACATATCGGTGTTGGTTCCCCGATTAGTTTTTCGTTCTTCATCATTCGGTGGGCAAGCGTGCGGCTTGTACGCCAACGCCAATCTTCCTATCCCGCGGATCGCCGTCTAGCGCAAAACCGTCTCAGTCCACCGCTCGATCCACTGCTCCCGATTCTGGGCAATGGCGTCGGGGCTGACCTCGGCCGGCCTCTGCGGGATGACCGCAAACTTAACGAACACGTCGGGCAGCTCCGCATTCTGATTGACCGGGAAGACAAACATCTGCAGCGGGATGTCCTCCTGGAACGTTCTGCTCAGCATGAAGTCGATCAGCTTCTCGGCCAGCGCGCGCTTCTGGGTTCCCTTGAGGATACCGATGAATTCGATCTGGCGGAAGCAGGAGCCATCGCCGGTGACGACACCGGTGGGGGCTTCCTCCAGCGGCTCCTCGGCAAAGTAGACCTCAGCCGGCGGGCTCGAAGCGTACGAAACCACCAGCGGCTTGTCGCCCTCGCTGGCAGCCGTGAACTGGCCCCAATAGGCCTCTTCCCAGCCATCCACGATGGTCACATCGCTGGCGCGCAGATCGGTCCAGTAGTCCAGCCAGGTATAGTCACCCGATTCGCCGAAATGTCCCACGGTGGCCAGCATAAAGGCCAGACCAGGTGATGAGGTGGCTGCGTTCTCGGCCACCAACAAACCCTTGTAGGCCGGCCTGGTCAGGTCTTCCAGGTTCTGCGGCGGCTCCAGGCCCTGATCCTCGAACCAGGCCTTGTCGTAGTTCAGGCAGACGTCGCCGTAGTCCACGGGGATCAGTTGATGCTCCGGGTCCAGGATGAACTGGTCGGGGACGTTGTTCAGCGCCTCGGGGGTGTAGGGCTCGAAGATGCCGGCCTTGATGGCGCGGCTGAGAAACGTGTTATCCACCCCAAAGAAGACATCGGCCAGCGGGTTCTCCTTGCTCAGGATTGCCTGGTTCAGGGCTGCGCCGGCGTCACCCGACGGCAACAGCTTGAGAATGGCGTTGTTCTCTTCCTCGAACTGCTTGATGACCCCCTCGCTGGCAGCGAAGCTGTCGTGAGACATCAAGGTGATGGTCTGCGGCGCCTCCGTCGGCGCCGGCTGCTCCGCCGCGGTGGACTCTACCGGCCGCGCAGCCGGCATAGTCGGCGTTGGCGCAGCACAACTGGCGAGAAATATCAAGCCGGCGGTAACGACCGCAAGTAATCGGTACTTCATTGTGCCCCTCCCTTTCTCCGTATACGCATCACGTAGTACGCAATACGAGCGCATGCCAAGCTACCAGTTCCTGTTTGAGCGTCAGCCCGCCAGCACACGATGCACCACCAGCAAGACCCCCTCACGAATCACAACGTGAGCCTCGGCGCCCGTCATCTCGTTGCTGATGCCGAGAGTGGAACCGAACCGCAGGGTTGCGTCGTCCAGTGCCCAGAACAGGCCGGCCGTCTTCACGCCAACCACTTCGGGGGTGAGGGGGAGTAGCGAGACGACGTCTCCGGGTTGTCCGCCGAACTGCACCGCGCTGCGAACACAAAACGCTTCCCATCCGTTGCTTCTCAGGTTCACCGCCACGCCATCGAGGAACGGAAGCGTCAGAAGGAAGACATTGGCCAGCATCTGGTCGGGCCGGCCTCCCATAGCGCCGACCAGGGTGATCGCCTGTGCGCCCTGCTCGACTGCGTAGCGCAGCGCCAGTTCCAGGTCCGTCGCATCTTTGTTGGTCGGATAGCGCACGAACTGCACTCCGGCAACCTCGAGCTCAGCCCGGTCGGCGGGGGCGATGGAGTCCATGTCCCCGATGATGACCGATGGGCGCAGGCCCAGCCGGCCGGCGTTGGCTGCTCCGCCGTCGGCGGCGATGACCAGGTCGGCCTGGGGGACCCATTTTTGGGCCGGCAGGTCAGCCGGCGCGCCGTTGGCAACGATGAGCACGTGCATGAGATCTCCTGACATGCAAGAACGCCGCCCTCCGGAGGGCGGCGTCTGCATTTTCCTCGGTGATGGCGTTCCCTCCGCTGGCATTACCCAGATCAGGTTCTTGGGGTCGATGGCGGATGTGGCCATCCTCTCAGCCCGGCTCGCCCGAGCTCCCCGAACAGGGTATTCTGCTAGTACAACTGCTTGAATTGTAGCACGATGCTGCCAACTTGTCAATGACTACCGCTTTGGCGCGCGGCCCATTCGTCGTTTGGACCCCTTTTAGACCGAAAGGGAACCGATCTCGCACCCAATACGACTACAATTAACCCTGGAGGCCGGCAGAGGGGCAGAAGAACGCAGGAGCGGAGTAGCTCAGGAGCAATCCTCGCTGTCCCCCTGGACCTCTGCCCCTCTGCATCCCTGCTTTTTGCAGCAACGGAGAAGTGGTGTAAATCCCTCGCTGTTTTGTGCTCGTCAGGGATCACTCAAGTTTGCCAATACTTGACTCTTGTGCAAGTTTGTGTATACTTGAACTATATTGCCCACTGGCGTTGCGAGGTTTGATCAATTTCCGCGATGCGCGAAGAAGACGTTCGCCCCGAACCACGAGAACCGGACCGCGTCCGAATGCCGGCCAACTCTCTGCTGTACGAGCGCGTCGTCCCCGCTCTTCTTCTCTTGCTATCATTGGGCACGATCGTGGTATTGCTGGTTGTCTTGGGCGTACTGGTGGGTCTCATTCCATATCGATAATCGAGCGAATCGGGCGTTAGCTCAGGAGACTCGAGCAACCGAAAGGATCAAGAACATGCAGATTGTCAACTGGCTTCCCCTTCTGTCAACCATCGTTACGTTTGCTTTCGCATTCTTCGTTTTTCGGCGCTGGTGGTCTCGCAGGCCGGCGCATCACTTGCTGCTTTGGGGAGTTGGCCTGGTTCTGTACGGGCTTGGCACATTCTCTGAGTTCTATTCCACGCAGGCCTGGGACCCGACCGTTTTTCGCTTGTGGTACCTCTGTGGCGCGATTCTAACGGCGGCCTGGTTGGGACAGGGCACGGTCTACCTGCTTGTCCGCCGGCGATACGTCGCCCATGTCCTCATGGCAATTCTGCTCCTCGGTTCCCTGTTCGCTGTGTTCATGCTCTGGGCGACGCCGCTGCCTGGTGATGGCACGTTTTCAACGAGTGTTGCCCTGAGCGATCAGTACAGAAATATTCTACCGGAGGGGGCCAAAGTTCGCCTGTTGACACCATTTTTCAACATCTATGGCGTCATTACGCTGATCGGCGGCGCGATCTACTCGGCGTTTCTGTTCTGGCGTAAGCGGATCCTGCCCAACCGCGTGCTGGGGAACGTGTTTATCGCTATCGGGGCTTTGTCGCCGGCCATTGGTGGCACGCTGGCCCGACTGGGATCAACCGGCTTTCTCTACGGAAGTGAGCTGGTCGGAGCCATTGTCATGTTCGTCGGGTTCCAGTTGGCTGTGGCGCAAAAGCCGGAACGCCGGGCAGTTCCTCATGAGGCGCCGGGAAGCGTTTAGGACAGTGATCAGTGATCAGTGAACAGTGATCACTGATTACTGTTCACTGTTCACTCCCGACTTTCCACTCAATCATTGCCCGTCAGCATCACCAGCGGAAGATACAATCTGGTGGGAACCACGGTTGTCGCTGAGTGCTCGGTTGTAACGCCAGTGCCATCGCTGACCCGTGCCAGGTTCGTGATCGTCCCATGTCCGACGACGCGGGCGCGGTAGCTGACGGAGACGGGGCGATCCCGAGGTACTCGACCCTCCCAGACAACCCGCCGGCCATCCGTGGTCGCTCGCCCCGATGATGCAGACAGAGAACCTGTCACCAACTCCAACTGCGCGGGCAACTCGTCGTAAAGGGCTGCCTGCTGCCCGTCCGTGGTTCCGCGATTGCGCAGTGTGAGAGTGTACGTGAGCACATCGCCGATCTCGGCGTGTTCCTGGCTCACGGATTTTTGCGACGCGGACAGGTCCGGTGCGTCTACCCGGAGCGCTGCAACACGGCGCAGAGTCAGGCCAACGTCGTCCATGATGTCGACGTGGTGACGAATCGTCGTGTTGTCGGGGATGGCCGGCGCTAGCCGAAGGCGATAGCTCACATCGACCGCGTCGCCGGCGGGAACGCTGGTTTCCCATTGCACAACGCGCGATCCTGGATCGTAGTCAGCACCCGGCAGGCTTCCCACAACGTAGTCAGCCTCCGCAGGCAGGAATGCCTGCACCCGCGCGTTCGTTGTTGACAGACCGCCGTTGCGCAGCCTGACGGTCGCCGTCACCTCATCCCCTTCGGCGGCAGTGGCCCGATCAAAGCTCAGCGACGAGGCCTGGAGGGGGCTCAGCCAGTCCATGACCCGACCGAGTACGGTCTCGGCGGCGGAGCGGGAGAGCGTCTCAAACGGAAATGCGAAGAATACGCTCTTGAAAGAGGTGTTCTTAGGTGCGTACGAGACTGCGACCGGCCGGTTCCACTTTCCTCGAAAAACCACTGATGCGCCCTCGACCGGTTCAATGACATCGCTGTGGTTCTGAAAAGGGTAATCAAGCTCAAATGGGCCGAGCCCTTCACCGATGACGTTACCGGGTTCTCCGGCAATCACCGTACTCGTCATGTCCTCTGTGTAGGTCAATACCCCCAGGTAATTCGGGGCAAAGGGTCGGAAGCCGGCCGTGTACAGGTAATCCTGAGATGAAAGGAACAGCCGGCCACCGTTGCTCAAGTATCGGCCGAGCGAGCTTTCCTGCTCGGGTGTGAGGGTCTGGTACCAGTCATACCCGGTGAACCAGATCACGACCGGGTACAGTGCCAGCGTGTCATCCGACGGTGATCCCAAAGCTTCGCCGGCAGTCCAACCAACCTTCCAGTCGTCATAGCCAACCCCCAGGCTCTCAAGGGGTCTTTGGTAGGACTCTTCTACATTGATCCACCGATCGTCGTCCACCAGGAGCACGCCGGCCGGCGTTTTGGTGGTCAACACAATCTCGTCCGAAACTGGTTCGCCATTTTGCGTCGAATGGGAAACAGCCCGCAGGACAACCTGGTCGGCTGTGTGGCGAGGTATGCCCACCGGAACGCTGACTTCCACGCCAACCGTGATCGCTTCACAGGACGTAATCCTCTTAGATTCCGTAAGTGGTTCACTGAAATCGCTGCTCCAAAGGCTTGTATCCCAGATACCATTCTGAAGGGACAGGTTGAACTTCTCCAGTGCCTGGCCCGTATTCCGCACCTTGACCAGATGTCGCGCGGCGCTGCCGGGTGTCGCAATCAGACGAGTTGCTGAGTGGCCTGAACGTGACGAGGTGTCGGCAGTCAATGTGATGCCGAGGGGGGGTGAGGGGGCTGTCAGGGTCTGAATGGCCCGCGCCAGAACATCGGACCGGGCGGCGGCCGTATCCACCCCCTCGATTCCGAAAGCCAGGTACACTGCCCGATACGGCAGGCACTGCCCGACCACCAGCCCGGCCGGCGCTCTACCCGGAGTTGTTTCGGGATCGCCGTAGAAGAAGGCAGGTCGGGCATACTCCTCGTCGAGGACGGCAATCTCATCGGGAAAACGCTGATTGCGTGCACTGTCGGCGCGGCCCAGCCCGGCCTGTAGACCCTCGAAGCCCGTGTTGGCAGCGCCGTACACCTCTCTATAGCCGGCATCGTCCTTCACGTAGATGGCACGGAGGTAGTCCGGGTAGTACGACGCCGAGAAGTCTTGCGAGCCACCGCCGTCCCAATAGCCCACGTCCTGACCGCTGAGCAGCAGCCGGCCGCCGGCCTCCAGGTAGTTGGTGATGGCATCGGAGGCGCCGATGAGACCCGGCGCATCACGCGGCGATGACCAGATCAGGATGTCGTAGGCCGACAGGTCTTTCGCGGTTGGCAAATCTGTCTCCAGGTCCTTGATCCGCCAGGTATCGAAGGTGTAGTCCAGAGAATCCAGTGCCTCGGTGAAGAAGCGGCGCTGACTGCCGTAGTACCAGGCTCCACTGTCTACCAACAGAATGGTTGGCGCTGCCGGCAATTCGAAATCCTGTTTGGTTGCCAGGCCAACCGCAATGCTGACCGAGGCATGGCCGACTCTGTGCCCCTGGCTTACCACCTGGAGATCGTAGTCACCGGCTGGCAGAGACAACGTGTAATGCCCCGGAATGGCGCCTTCGGTCTGGACAGACACCGGCGTCCCTACCACGCTGATCGTCGCTGATATCGGTCCGCCGGTCGTGTCGTCGGTCACCTGCCCGAACAGCACGCCGGCTGGCCGAAGAGCAAGGCTGATGTCTCGCGAGGTCTGTGAATCTTTGCTGACCCTCACTCCATGTGCGGCCGCGGATTCGTATGCGAAAGCGGTGACGTGAAGATCGTAAGGACCGGTGGGTAGAGTGAGGGCGTACTCGCCTTCCGAGTCGGTAGTTGTATGGGCAAACTCTTCACCGTCTCGGTGGGCTACGGCCACCTGTGCTCCGGCGATGGGCTGTCCATCAATGGATCGGGTAACGCGCCCATGCAGGAATCCTACGTCCATTACGCTGGCAACCGCCCGATACGCATCCACAAGGCCCCAGCCGGCGTCATTGTTCGGCGCCGTGTCGCCGAGGGGTGTCGCGGTGGCCTCAAGAATCTCTTCGACCCTGGACGGTGTGAGGCTCGGATCGGCCTGCAGCAGCAGCGCCACAACACCCGACACGTGGGGCGTCGCCATCGAGGTGCCGTTCCAGGCCTGCCGGCCACCGCCCGGCACGGCCGAGCGGACGCCGGTGCCGGGGGCTACAACTTCTGGCTTGACCTCCCCCCACGGCGACGGTCCGCGGGCGCTAAAACTGGCGATCTGATCGTCCTGGTCGATTGCGCCGACCGCCAGGGACTCCGGGTAGCTGGCCGGCGATCCGAGGGACTCCCGCTGTGATCCGTAGTTGCCGATAGCGAACACGGGAACAATGCCGGCTGCTCTGAGAAGCCGGATGTCGCCACGCAAGGTTTCGTCTTCGGGGATGGCGTTGCTCCAGGAACCGTTGACGACATCCGGCGCCAAATCGGGGTTGCCGGCTGGCGCCAGAATCCACTGGAATGCATCGTGAATCCAGCTCTCAAATGTATGTCCCTGGTTGTGAAACAACTTGACGGCGATCCACCTGGCGCCGGGTGCAACTCCGACACCATTCTGCCCCACCATGGTCGCCGTCGTATGCGTTCCATGTCCGTTGCCGTCGCCTGGATAAAAGTATTCCTCATCCGTGACCGAATACCAGTTTCCGGTGTGGATCGGCAAGCCCTTATCGTTGTAGCCGCGATAGGCCGGCAAGAGATCGGGATGCTGCCAGTCAACGCCCGTGTCCATGCTGGCAACTACGACACCGGTGCCATCGATACCCAGGGCCTGCCAGGCCATAGGTGCCCGGATCCGCTCAATACCCCACTCGATTTCAGATTTCAGATTGGGGATTTCAGATTTATCCTGGGCGTAGTCGGAAGGTTGCGGATTGCGGTCGGGCTCGGGTAGCCAGTACTTGCGATCAGCCCGAATGATCTTGACGTCGGGGCGAGATGCCAGATCGAGTAGAGTGGTGGCATCCCCTGTTACGGCCAGGCCGTTGAAGATCCAGAAAGGTTTGTACTCCGCGACGTGGCCCTCGGCCTGGGCTTTCGCGAGGTAGGCCCGAACTCCCTGCTGAGTCGTTGCTGCCGTCTCCTGAAGCTGCTCGATGATGGCGCGCCGGCGCGCCGGCGTCGGAAGCGACTGAAGCGCTGCCAGGTCTGGAGCAGGAGACCGGATGTGCACTAGAAAGCGATGTGGCGTCGCGTGGTCTTCCAGGGCGGCTTTCAGTAAGTCGGGTTCGATTTTGCGTAGGAGCGCCGGGTTGATGGGTATTGGGTATTGGGTATTGGGTATTGGGTATTGGGTATTGGGTATTG
>JBHHTZ010000102.1:0-9553 GCA_046753605.1 Anaerolineae bacterium | reverse complement strand
CTTGTTCATACGGCCCGATCTCTGCTGCTCGCAGGTGAGCTATAATTATAGCCTGACCGCTCTTGCTGTCAAAGTGAGGCTGATCACACAGCCTCTGATGGGACGCGGAAATGACCGGGTTCTTACCTGGGCGCTGTGTGAATCCGCTCCCAAAATAGTTAGCTGGTTGGCTGGATGGCTGGATGGCTGAACACTCTGCAAGCCATCCAGCCATCCAGCCATCTAGCATTTTCGTGCTGCGCTTCGGGATCTGTCACTCGCCGGCCAGCGTCGCATCCGCCGGCATGCCCGGCTTCAGCAGATGGTCCGGGTTGTCCAGCGATACCTTCACGGCGAAGACGAGGTTGGTCCGTTCCTGCTGGGTCTGCACGTTCCTGGGCGTGAATTCAGCTTCGTGGGCGATCAGTGTCACCTTGCCCTGGAAGGTGCGGCCCGGGTAGGCGTCCACGGCGACGTCCACCGGCTGTCCCAACTGCACGCTTCCGATCTGCGTCTCCGGCACGAAGATCGTGAGCTTCACCCGATCCAGGTCGGCCAGTCGTAGAAGGGTCGCGCCCGGCGCGGCGATTTCGCCGGGTTCGATGGAGCGGCTCACGATCAACCCCTCCACCGGTGCTTGCAGGATTATTTTCTCGCGCTGGACCCGCAGGGCATCCACTGCCGCCTGAGCCTGCTTGAGGTTGGCCTCAGCAACGGCGACTTCTTCGGGGGTGGAGCCGGCCTTGAGCAGGTCGAGTTTGGCCTGAGCCGCTGCGACGGCCGCTTCGGCCTGGTAATAGGCAGCCTCAGCGGCATGCACCTGGGCTTCCATCTCGATGGGGTTGTCCCGCATGTCCAGCAGATGTTGCAGCGCGTGTTGCGCGCCGGCATACTGCGCACGCGCCTGATCCAGCGCCGCCTGGGCCGCCGCCACGTACCCCTGGGCCATGACGTACTCGGAACTGGGGTTGGGATACCCATCCCGCTGGACCTCGGCCGCGTGCAGTTTCGCCTTCGCCTGCTCCACGCTCTGCTCTGCCAGGCTGACCTGGGCTCGGGCCTGATCGATACGGTCCTCCAGTTCCTGGGGGTTCTCCATGATCGCCTGGGCGTTATCCCAGCCGCGTTTGGCGCCGGACTGCTGAGCTTTTGCCTGTGCCAGGGCAGCCTCGGCGACGCTGATCTCTTCGGGCCGCGCGCCGGCCTTCACCTGGTCCACCTGGGCCTGCACCGCCAGGACCGCCGCCTCGGCCTCGCCGATCTGAGCATCGAGAAGCGCCGCGTCCAACTGGATCAGCACTGCCCCTGCGCTGACAGAATCTCCTTCGCCGGCCAGAATCTCCTGCACCCGCCCGCCGTACTGCGCAGTGATCGCCACCGTCTCGGCATCGATGGTCCCCGAAGCCGTGATCGCGCCGGAACTGGCGGCCGGCGAGCTGCAAGCCAACGCCAGCACCGATAGGACCAGCAACACCACAAAGCTGATTGAAGCGGTACGTTTAGTTTGCATTTTCTCTCTCATCATTCTCCGGCTGATACCGCAAGCGTGCTAGAACCGCACCGTATGCCAACCCCATTTGCCCCATACCCAATCCCCAATCTCTAATCCCCAGTCTCACGAATCACCGCATCCGCCGGCATGCCCGGCTTCAACAGACCCTCCTCATTCGGCAGCCGAATCTTGACGGCGAAGACCAGGTTCGCCCGCTCCTCTTTGGTCTGGACGTTCTTGGGCGTAAACTCGGCTTCGGATGCGATCAAAATGATCTCGCCCTGGAAGGCTTTGTCAGGGAAGGCATCGACACGGGCTTCCGCCGGCTGCCCGACTCGGAGCTGCCCCATGTCCGTCTCCGGCACGTAGATGGTCAGGGTGACAGGCTTGCGCTTACCCAGTTGCAGCAGCGTCGCACCGGGCGACGCGGTCTCACCTTCGTGCGCCACCTTCTCGATGACCGTGCCGTCGATAGGCGAACGGAGGGTCAGCTTGTCCAACTGGACCTGGAGGGTGTGCAATTTCGCTTCGGCTTGACGGACGCCGGCTTCGGCCAGCCGAACCTGGAAGTCGCGCGCGCCGGCCTTGGCCAGCGCGAGCTGGGCCTGAGCCGCATCCACAGCCGCCTGAGTCACGTCATACTGCGTCCGAGTTGCATCCACCTGGGCGTCCAGTTCCAGCGGATTGTCACGCATGGCCTGGAGGTTTGCGAGGTGGGTTTGAGCGCCATCCACCTGGGCCTGGGCCATGTTGATACCCGTCCAGGCCTGCCACCACGTAGCCGTTGCCAGGCCGTGCTGTGTGCGCACCAGGCGCCACTGTTCATCTGGGACATCTACGTGCTGTGTCTCGGTTGAACCGTCGGGCATCGGGATCTCAATGTCGATGCCGCCGGCGACAGCGTTCCACACGTTGTCGGCCTGTTTCTTCTGCTCCTCGGTCGCCTGGAGGTTTGCCTCGGTCTGCCGCAACTGATCTCGGGCCACGGCCAGGGCGGTCTCCGCCGCGCTGATCTGCATGTCGAGTTGCTGGGGGTCATCGCGGGCCGCCAGCGCGTCCTGCCAGGCCTGACGGGTGCCGTCGCGGGCGGCCTCGGCCTGGGCCACGGCGGCCTCAGCTTGCCGGATTTCCTCCGGCCGCGCGCCGGCCTTCACCTGCGCCAGTTGGGCTTCGGCGCTCTCGACGGCCGCCTGGGCCTGTCGAATCTGGGCCTTCAGCGTGTCACCGTCCAGTTCGATCAGGGTGTCGCCGGCATGGACCCTGTCCCCTTCGTCAGCCCGAATTGCGGCGATTTGCCCACCCAGCTCACTGGCGATGTCCACCTCAACGGCCTCGATGAAGCCCGATCCGCCGATGCCTTGCACTTCGGTGGTCTTCAACCCCAACTCGACCAACGCCTGGTCCAGAACCTGCGGGTTGGTGCGTGCGTACCAGACCCCGATGCCGGCCAGGGCAGCGAGCAACACGACAATGATTATGATTGGCAGAAAACGTTGCATTTCGGTTCCCTCTTTGGTCAGTAACCAGTGAACAGTGAACAGTGAACAGTAATCAGTGAACAGTGAACAGTAATCAGTGAACAGTGAACAGTAATCAGTGATCGGTAACAAGGGTCTGATGACTGATCACTGATGACTGATCACTGTTTACTGTTTCTTTCACGCTGGCGATGAACACGTCCTCCAGCGACGGCGCAATGACGTCCATTGTGCGCACGGCGACGCCGGCCTCGTTGAGAATCTCGCGAATCTGGGGGCGTAGGGCGGCCACGTCCCCGGCGACGGCGTGGATGAGCGCGCCGTACAGGGCCAGTTCGCTGAGGGGCAGCCGGCCCGCTTCTATCGCATCGCGCAGCGTCGCCAGCGCGACATCGGCCTGGTCGCAGTCGATCTCCAGTACCTGCTCTATCATGCGGTCCTTGATCTCAGCCGGCGTGCCCTGCCGGATGAGCCGGCCGCCGAGGATGAAGGCCAGGTGCCGGCAGTTCTCGGCTTCGTCCATGTAGTGGGTGGTCACGAAGATGGTGCGCCCCTCTTCGGCCAGATCGTACAGGAAGTCCCAGAACGTCCGGCGGGAGATGGGATCGACGCCGGCAGTTGGCTCGTCCAGGAACAGCAACTCCGGCTCGTGCAAGATGGCGCACGCCAGGGCCAGACGCTGGCGGAAGCCGCCGGCCAGGTTGCTGGCCAATTCGTCTTGCCGCCCGTGGAGCCCCGTCATGTCCAGCGCATACTGCCGCCGCTCCCGCAACCGCTGCCCGGTGACGCCATACGTTCGCCCGTAGAAGTTCAGGTTTTCCTTGACGGTTAGATCGCCGTAGAGGCTGAAGCGCTGCGACATGTAGCCGATGCGCTGCTGAATCTCGTGCACCTGCGAGACAACGTCGAACCCCAGCACGCTGGCACGCCCCTCTGTTGGTCGCAGCAGCCCCAACAACATGCGGATCGTGGTGGTCTTGCCGGCCCCGTTCGGCCCAAGGAACCCGAAAATGTCCCCGCGCGGCACGCTGAAGCTGATGTGGTCCACAGCGGTAAAGCTATCGAATTGTTTGGTCAGGTTCTCGGCCACAACTGAGTAGCCGTCGTTGTTGTTCATCTGTAACTCGATATTGGGTATTGGGGATTAGATATTGGATATTGGGTATTGGAGATTAGGAATCGCTCTGTAGCAGCTCAATATCCAATACCCAATACCCAATACCTAATCCCCTGCCTCCGTTCGCCGAATCAACGAAATAAACGCCTCCTCCATGCGAGGGCGGGTCGTGCGAATGCGTTGGACGGGGATGCCGGCCTCGGCCAGGGCGTCGGCGATCTGCGGTGTGCTCCGGCCGGCATCGTCCACGAAGACGTGGAGGAGGTCGCCGTAGGTCTGCACTTCCAGGATGCCGGCCAGGTTCGCCACGGCCTCTCGTGCGGGCTTGAGATTTGCAGTGCGCACTTCGATCAGCTCGCCCTCCAGCATCGCGCGGATGTGTTCCGGGGTATCGCACACGATGAGCCGGCCTCGATACAGCAGCCCCACGCGCGAGCAGCGCTCCGCTTCGTCCATGTACGGCGTGCTCACGAAGATAGTGATCCCTTGCAGGTGCAGATCGGTCAGAATTTCCCAGAACTCGCGTCGCGAGACTGGGTCCACGCCGGTCGTGGGCTCGTCCAGGAAGAGAATCTGTGGTTGGTGGACCAGGGTACAGGCCAGGGCCAGCTTCTTCTGCATCCCGCCCGACAGGTGCTCGGACCGCCGGTCCTTGAATTCGGTCAGCCGGGCAAACTCCAACAGTTGGCTGATCCGCTCGCGGCGCTCATCACCCGTTACCTCGAACACATCGGCAAAGAAGTTGAGGTTCTCCCAGACGGTCAGGTCGCGATACAGATTGAAGCGCTGCGCCATGTAGCCGATGTCGATTTTGATGGCTTCAGGCTGGGTCACGGTGTCATGGCCGAGAACCGTGGCCTGCCCGCTGGTGGGCAGCATGATGGCCGTCAACATGCGGATGGTGGTGGTCTTGCCGGCCCCGTCCGGCCCCACCAGCCCAAAGATTTCGCCGCGCTCCACGGTAAGGTCCAGGCCATCCACGGCGACTGTCTCCTTGAACGATTTAGTCAGGTTTTTGGTAACAATGACGCGATTGTCAGACTGTTCCATCGTTTGAGTTCGCTTCTATTGCGTCTTGCGTACTGTGTACTGTGTACCAATCCTCACGTAAGACGCAAGACGTAAGACGCACTGCCTAGTCCAGACTCTGCCGCAGCCGGCTGGCGCTGAAGGTGAACAGGAAGAGCCCCAGAACCACCAACCCCATCAACTCGGGCCACAAGTCAGTCAGCGTGGTCCCCTTCAGGAAGATGCCCCGTGAGATTACGATGAAGTAACGCAGGGGGAAAGCCATGGAGATCCACCGGGTCGCTGTGGGCATGTACTCCGGGGCGATCATGTAGCCCGAGAGCACTGTCTCCACGGCGATGAAGAAGAAAGCAATGACCAGGGCCTGCCCCTGGGTGCGGGACATCGTGGAGATCAACAGCCCCCAACCCGTCTCCACAGCGACGAAGAACATCGACAACACCATCAACAGGAGCAGCGAGCCGTGGATGGGCACTTTGAACCAGAACAGGGCGGCCGCCAACATGCCGATGAAATCTATGTAGGTGATGAGCATGGCCGGCACTGCCTTGCCGATGATGAGCTCCCGTGACCTTATGGGTGTGACCAGAAGTTGCTCCAGGGTGCCCCGCTCCCGCTCCTTCGACACGGCTACGGCGGTCAGAACCAGGGCCAGCACCGAGAGGATGGCTCCGAGCTCGGCCGGGATGTAGAAGTTTTCGTTCCTGAGCGCCGGGTTGAACCGCACCCGAATGCGAGCTTGCAGCCTCTGCCATGGCCCGATGCCACTGCCCATCTGCCCGGCGATTCGGCGAACTGTAAAGGCGTTGGCGATGCCGGCGCTGCAGGTCTGCGCCACGGCGGCTGTGTTGGCCTCCGTGCCATCCAGGAGCAGCAAGGCCCTGGCCGGCTGGCCGTGCGAGGCCAGGTTGCCGGCGAACTGTGTCGGGATCAGCAGGGCTGCCCTGACCGTGCCCGTGTCCAGGAGACGGTTGGTCCCCTGCCAGTTGTCTACATAAGCAGTGACATCGAAACACTGGGACGTACGCAAAGCCATCACCAGGTCCCGGCTGGCGTGGCTGTGGTCCTGGTCGTACACGGCTGTGGGGACGTGCTCCATCCCGCCTGAGGTGGCATAGGCCAGCGTGGTCATCTCCGCCACCGGAGCCAGGACGACGAACAGCACCAGGAGCATGTCCCGCCGGAACTCCAGCCATTCTTTCCACACCAGGTTCCAGATGTTTCGCCAGTCCATCTCGCATCTCGTTTACGCCAGCCTGTTCCTGAACCGCGCTGTGGCCAGTCCGTTCAGTACCAGGCCCAGCGCCAGGAGGAATGCCGCATCCGGCCACAGGGCCTGGAGCCCGACGCCTTTCAGAAACACACCTCGGGCGATGGTGACGAAGTGCGTGGCCGGCAGCGAAAAAGACACCTTCTGCAACCACGCCGGCATGCCCGAAAGGGGTAGAAACAGGCCCGACAGGAAGAAGGGCGGCACGATAAAGTACATGAAGGCAATGGTCATGGCTGCCGCCTGAGATTGAACGAAGGTAGCGACCAGGATGCCAATGCCCAGGTTGGCCAGGAGGAACACTGTCGAAAGCCCCAGGAAAAGCCCCAGGCTCCCGCGAAACGGCACCCCAAACCCCCGGTGCCCCACCACGGTCAGCAGCAACACATCTACCAGCCCCAGCAGCAGGTGGGGCACCATCTTGCCGATGAGGATCTGAGATCGCCCCAGAGGGGTGCAGATCAGCGCCTCCAGCGTGCCCATCTCCTGCTCCTTCGCCACAGAGAGGGCCATGGCGAGGGCCGGAATGGCCAGCACAATGCCCATCAGTCCGGGCACGAAGCTATCCACCACCTTGAGGCCCGGATTGTAACGCACCCGGGTTCGTAGTTCCAGCGTCGATAGGTTCTCCCCCTGGGGCAGCCCGGCCCGTTCCAGCACATCGAGCAACAGGCCGGCTGAGAAGTTCTCGGTAATCGCCTGGGCGTGGCCCACGATGCGGTGGGCTACGTTCGATTCGGACCCATCCACCAGAATCTGCACGCCGGCAGTCTGGCCCCGGTGTATGTCATCTTCAAATCCCTCGGGGATGATCACGGCGACCTTGGCCCGGCCGGTGCGCAAGAGCGTCTCGATTTCGGTCTGGTCCTGAGCCCGGAAGCGCAGGGAAAAGAAGGGGTCGGCGCGCAAAGCGTCCAGGAACGCCCGTGACCAGGGGCTGTGATCGTAATCAAGCACGACCGCCGGCACATGCTGGATATCCACCGAGAAGTCATAGGCCATCACGGCCATGACGAGCATGGCGCCGACAGTGACCAGGCTCAGGCTCAAGGGATCGCGGAGCATGTGCCGGCATTCGTTCTTCACCACAGACCAGAGCTTTCGCATCGCACGTTCACCGTTTGCGCAGACCGTTGATAAAGCCATCCACCAACAGATCGCCGAGGGCCGGCCAGTCCACAGCTTCCCGGTCCACCACCCACTGCAGCACCAGGCCATCGTAAGCTGCCAGGGCCAGGGATGCAGCCTGCTCGGGCTCCACCGTGCGGAACTCGCCCTGCTCGATACCCTGAGCAATGATCTTGCCCAACGCGGCCCGGTAGCGCGCGAAAAACTGCTTGAAACGTTCGCGGACCGCCTCGTTGTGGAGCATGTAGGCCCAGAACTCCATTTGCACCGGCAGGAAGTCCGCCGAGTTTGCCAACAGTTGGCCGGTTGCCTGAGCGATGAAGGTCAGCTTCTCCGTGGCGCTGACGTCAGTCGAATAGATGGCTTCCAGGCCTGCCTCGATGCCGGCAAGCCAGTGCTCGAACAGGGACATGAAGAGCTCTTCCTTGCTGCCAAAGTGGTGGTAGACCCCGCCCTTGCTTAGCCCCGCCTCGGCCTGGATGTCCCGCATGGTGGTGTTGTAGTAACCCTTGCGGGAGAAGCAGGCCAGAGCCGCCTGGAGTATCTGGCTGCGCCGGCGCTCGAGGGCCTCTGGTTCGACTTTGGGTGACATACGCCTCCTTCTCCTTAAAACAAACCGCGCGCGCGGTTTGTTTTAAGTATTATACCTCCCAAAGCCGGCTTTGTCAAGGGGCAATCGCAAAATGCTTCACCTTCCAAGCCATTCTACTGTTCACTGCCCACTGTTCACTGCCCACTGTTTACTGATCACTGTCCCTACGCAAACCTCTGTCTCCGCAACAATAACACCGTCATGCTCATAATCCCCGTCCCCAGCACCGCCAGCGCCACCAGCTCTTGCCAGTAGGCCGACGGGCCGGCCCCCTTCAGCAGGATGCTGCGAAACACGATCAGCCAGTGCTTGATGGGGAACAGGTTCGAGACCATTTGCAGTGCCCACGGCATGTTTTCCACCGGAAAGGCGTAGCCGGAGAAGACGGTCTCGACCATGGTGAAGACGAAAACCAACAGCAGCGCCTGCAACTGCGTAGCCGAAATGGCAGACGCCATGATGCCCCAGCCCAGCTCCACGAAAAGATAGAAGGCGGCCAGCACCAGCAACAACGGCCACGAACCACGCATGGGGACGCCGAAGCCGATCAAGGAGATCGCCAGCATCAGCAGGAACACGATGTAGCTCAGGATGATGGCCGGCACCGCTTTGCCGATGACCAGCTCGATGGGGCGCAGCGGTGTGACCATGAGCTGCTCCAGCGTCCCCAGCTCACGCTCGCGGGCAATCCCCAGCGACGCCACCATCATGGCGATGGCGGCCAGCATAAACCCCATCTCCGACGGGATGGTGTAGTTGGATTCCTTCAGCTCCTCGTTGAAGCGCACCCGCACCCGCGCGTCGATGGGGGTCAGCGTGCCCTGGCTGAAGGCCGCCGGCAGCACCATGACCCGCTGCCCGAAGGTTGCCACCACGCCCTGGGCAGCGCCGATGGCCGTCTCGGCCGCCGCCGGCTCCGACCCATCGACAATCACCTGCACCTGCGGTGATGGCGACGCCGCGTCGGCCAGGTCAGCGGCAAAGCCGTGGGGGATGATGACCCCCACGGCCACCGATCCCCGGTCGAGGAGCGGCCGCAGTGCATCGACGCTGGACGGATAGCGTCGCAGATCGAAGCTATCCGTGTTCTGCATTGCCACCACCAACGCCCGGCTCTGCTGTGATCGATCCAGGTCGATGATGGCCGTGGGCAGGTGAGCGATGCCGGCCGACGTCGAATACGCCACCATCACCAGCTCCATAACCGGCCCCAGGATGACGAACGGACCCAGCAGCCGGTCCCGCCGGAGTTGGGTGAGTTCTTTGACGATGAGATTCCAGATGCGGGTGAACATCAGTGATCGGTAAACAGTGATCAGTGATCAATGGCCAGTGATCAGTAAACAGTAATCAGTTCTCAGGCAGTTGGTGACTGATTACTGATCACTGATTACTGATTACTGATCATTGGATCTGCTTCTTAAACAACAACATCGACAACACCAGCACCACAACGCCAATCCCCAGC
>JBHHTZ010000101.1:0-9608 GCA_046753605.1 Anaerolineae bacterium | reverse complement strand
CAGCCGGCTGCACCTGCACAGCATCACGCCCCACGATGTCTTCCAGGTTCTTCAGCAAACTGACACAGTAGCGCGTGGTGTCGTTGGGGAAGTCCAGCTTCACGCCGGCGCCAGTGCGGTCGCCGGCGCCTGTCGGCGGGTGGATCACGATCAGGCTGAATCGATCGTGACCCTCGTACTGCGTGAGAACGTCGTAGACCTTCCCGATGCGCTGGATGTCGGCTTCTTCGTCCTCGGAACGTTTGAGGGTGATTTGCAGGTGGAAGGCCGGCCCGTCGCTGTCGAAGGCCGGCCTGGTGGCGGAGCCGTTCGCCCCTCCCACGGATCCGCCTGAGGAGCCGTTGCCTGTCCCCTCGACGAACTCCTGGCGTCGCACGAGCTCGTGCGAAGGCACAGGCTCAGGGCTTTGCGGTGCTGGGTCATCGCCTGAGAAGCCGGGATCTGGGCTTCCGTCGGCCTGAACCTCATCGTGAGGAGGGACTGGTGGGCCAACCTCAGGGCCTGTTGAAGCCGGCTCGCCGGCATCTTCTCCTGAGTCGCGTGCACGGGCCGGTGAAGCGTCGGCCACGTAGGGCTCAGCCTCCTCTCGCAGGGCTTCAGGGGGCGTCTCACTCGACATTGAGGGGGCAGGCCCTGTGTCCGCCGGCGGTGGTGGAGCCGCTGATTCGTTGCCTGGCGGCTGAGCATTCCGAACATCGTGGGATGACGCCGGCATCGCATACTCGTCGGGTTGGTAGAGCTTTGCCTTCTGACAGATGACCTGGGCGCGGTCGTTGCGCACGTCGATCTTGCCTTGCAGAATCACCAGGTTGTCCACCTCCCAGACTTCACGGGTTTGCTCCCACGTGCGTGGGAAGAGGGTGATTTCGACGCCGCCTTCCAGGTCTTCAACCTGCGCAAAGGCCATGGGGTCGCCCTTGCGGGTCGTAATGGGGCGCACCGACTTCACCATGCCGGCCAGGGTGACGAACTGGCCGGCCATGGACGTGTCGATCTCGCCACAGCGAGCTGTCACAAGCTGATCGAGCTCGTCCATCATTCGGTGCAGCGGGTGCTCCGATAGGAACAGGCCGGTTAGCTCTTTCTCCCAACCCAGTTGAACCTTGTGCGGCGTCTCCGGCGGATTGGGAAGCGAATCGAGGATGGAACTCTGGAATGCCGCTGCGGCTCCTCCGCCGAACATGGTCAACTGGCCGACCTCGGCGGCCTGATGCGCTTCCTGGCTCACGCCCAACATGCGGTCCATCACAGCCAGCAACTGGTCGCGCCGGCCAAACTGATCGAGAGCGCCCACTTTGATCAGGCACTCCAGCGCCCGGCGCTGGACCTTGCGCAGATCAACGCGCCGGCAGAAGTCATCCAGGCTCTGGAAAGGGCCGCCGTCTCGACGGGCATCGAGAATCGCCTCAACCGGCCCTTCACCTACATTCTTGATGGCGCCCAAACCAAACCGAATCCCTCGTCGATGCTCGAGTTTCTCTTGCAGGACGACTTCGTCGGGTAAGACCTCGATGGTGAATCCGAGTTCGCTGTGGTTGACGTCCGGTGGCAAGAGCTTGATGCCCATGCGATAGCAGTCCGCCGCGACCACGGCAATCTTGTCGGTATCATCCCGTTCCACGCTGAGTAGCGCCGTCATGTACTCAACGGGGTACTTGGCTTTCAGATAGGCCGTCTGGCAAGTGATCATCGCGTAGTCGCTCGCGTGGGCTTTATTGAAGCCGTAGCGCGCGAAGAACTCGATGTCCTCAAAGATGGTCCTGGCCGTCTCCCGAGGAAGGCCGTTTTCTACAGCCCCCTGGATGAACTTTTTCTTGTGCTCCAGGAGTTGTTTCTTCTTTTTCTTCCCCACGGCCTTCCGAATCAGATCAGCTTCGCCGGCATCGTAGCCGGCCAGGTCCCGGGCAACGCGAATGATCTGTTCTTGATAAACAATGGTGCCGTACGTCTCGCTCAGAATCGGCTCCAGCGCGGGATGTCGATATTCGACTTTCTCTTCGCCGTGCATGCGCCGGATGTAGTCCGGGATGTGTTCCATCGGGCCGGGGCGATACAGGGAGATGGCGGCGATGATGTGCTCGAACTGAGTCGGCTGCATCTCCTGGAGCACCCGCCGCAGGCCGGCGCCTTCCACCTGGAAGATGCCCGTGACGTTGCCGCTGGAGAGCAGTTCGTAGATCGCAGGATCGTCCAGCGGGATGTTCTCCATGTCCAGCTTCACGCCCTGGTACTTCTCGATCAGTTCAGCCGCGCGGCGCATGACGGTCAGCGTGGCCAGGCCCAGGAAGTCGATCTTGAGCAGACCGATAGCCTCGACGTGCTCCATGGGGTACTGGGTAACAGGCAGGGCCTCATCCACATTGCCGCGCGTGGGTCGGTGGAGCGGCACGTATTCGACCAGCGGTTTGTCGGACACGACGACGCCGGCCGCGTGGGTCGAGGCGTGACGCGCGACGCCTTCAAGGCTTTGGGCTGTGTCCAGCAGCTCGCGGACGTAGTCCTGCTCGTCGTACAATTGCTTGAATTCCGGGACGGCGCGTTCGCCTTCCAGGGTTCCTTTGATGGTGATGGGCATACCTGGGATGGCCGGCACCAACCGCGCTACGCGGTCCACCTCGTTCTGGGGCAGGTCCAGGGCGCGGCCGGCATCCCGAATGGCAGCGCGAGCGCCCATAGTTCCGAAAGTGATGATCTGCGCGACTTTGTCGCTGCCATACTTCTCGAAGGTGTATCGAATGAGCTGGTCCCGCTGGTCGTCAGGGAAGTCCAGATCGATGTCGGGCATTGAGACGCGCCCCGGATTCAAGAAGCGCTCGAAGATCAAGTTCTGGGAGAGGGGGTCGATGTTTGTGATGTGTAGGGAGTAGGCCACGATAGAGCCGGCGCCCGACCCTCGCACGTTCCACCAGATGCCGTTGTCGTGCGCAAACCGGCACAGGTCCCACACGATCAGGAAGTACGTATCAAACCCCATCTGGTGAATGATCGACAGTTCGTATTCCAGACGCTGCCGAATCTCCGGCGTCACATTGTCGTAGCGCTGGGTGATGCCCTGCTCACATAGGTGTCGGAGGTAGCCCTCGGCGTCGTAGCCTTCCGGGACATCGAAATGGGGAAGATGGTAGTGACCGAACTCGATTTCGAGTTCGCACTGCTCGGCGATGCGAAGGGTGTTGGAGATAGCTTCCGGGACCTCGCTGAACAGCGCGGCCATCTCCTGCGGCGTCCGCAGGTAGAACGTCTCCCCGATGCGCATGCGATCGGGGTTCTTCATGGTAGTGCTGGTCTGGACGCACAGCAGCACCTCGTGGGCGTAAAAGTCCTCGGATCGGATGTAGTGTACGTCGTTGGTAGCGACCAACGGGATGTCCAGATCGCGGCTCATGGCGATCAGCTCCCGGTTGACCCGGCCGAGGAAGTCAATGTTGTGCTCCTGCACCTCCAGGTAGAAATTCTCTTTGCCGAAAACTTCCTGGAACCAGCCGGCCATCTCCCGCGCCTGCTCGATCTGCTCCTCCCGGATCATACGCGGGATCTGCGCTGTCGGACAGCCGGAAAAGACGATGAGGCCCTCGCTGTGCGTTTCCAGAAGCTCGCGATCGACGCGTGGTTTGTAGTAGAACCCTTCGAGCTGGGCCTTTGTCACCAGCTTCATCAGGTTCTTGTAGCCGGCCTCGTTCCTGGCCAACGCCGTGAGATGATACGGTTTGCTGTCTTTCTTGTGTACTCGCTGTGTGCGATCTCGCTGCGCCACGTACAGTTCGCAGCCGATGATCGGCTTGATACCGTGCTTGTGGGCCGTCTTGTAGAACTCGACCACGCCGTACATCGTGCCATGGTCGGTGACGGCCAGGCTGTCCATGCCCATGGCTTTGGCCTGTGCCATAAGCGGATCGATCTTGGCCAGACCATCCAGCAATGAGAACTCGGTGTGGACGTGCAGGTGGGCGAATTCAGCCATTGTCAAGTCTATCTCCTCAGCATTGCCGCGAATTAATTCGCCAGGCATGTGAGCGCCACATGTTGTATGATGAAGCTGCGCGCGCCCACTAGATATTGTGGATTCCGGGGGTTGCCCATGATACCGGGGTCGCCCCCTATTATAGCACAAAAACCTGGGGGAATGCCCGGACCCGGTGATGACTTTTCTTAAAACTGCCGAATTATAAGGCTCACAACCGGTCGCTGGCCCAGGTGCTGCGCTCGTCAGAATTGAGGCACCTCGGTGGTGAGCCTGATCACACCGTACACTTCCGGGTCAAGCAGGTTGAGGAAGTTCTCGAACGGATCCCTGGGGATGATGTTGGTACCCGGACGAGGTGCGCAGTACAGGAAGAAGTTGGTGCCGTGGTTCGCCACATCGAACATGCCGACCACTGCCGGCGAATCAAAATCGGCCGCCGCCACAGACCTGGCCATACCATCACGGCTGATGTCGAACATAATGTCTTTGCCGCAGCCCACCGCATAAGGAAACTGTTCCACGTTCGGTCGGATGTGCTCCACAACATTCACGTCACAGCCGTTTACTCTGATCGGACGCACTTCTTCCACGCCGCGATGTGTGTGTACAATCGCCCAGATGCGCGGCACAACTATCTCGCCGGCAGGGTCGAACACGTACCCCTCAGGGTGCTCGGACAGTCGAACGGGCGGCGAGACGATCATCCCGCCCACAAGCTCATCGCCCTCAATCGATGGGCCTTTGAGTGGCCGGCCCTCGACACCAAAGGCGTATAACAGGCCATCCTGCAACGACACCGCTACCAAATCCTCGTCCCGCCGCAGGTTGCGCTTGTCCACATCGTGACGGCCGGTACAAGTGACAATGGGCGTTCCGGTGAACTGCGCTGAGCGATACGGCTCAGGCGCTTGCAGGTCCGGTGCAAAGGCGATAACTGCGCCGGCTGCCTGGCGTTGCCAGCCCAGGAGGAACTTGATTAATCGGGTTCGCTCCGCGCTGACCACGCGCTGGGCATCCCACGGCGCATCCAGGTGGCCCATCTGGCCCAAACGCTGGCCCAGACGGACGATGTAGTCAACCGTCCGGCAGTTCCGCCAGTCCTCATAAGGGATCGCATTCTTCACTGCTTCGTAGCCGCCGGCTTCGTTGGCACAGGCATGGGTGACCAGTCGGTCACGTAGCTCCGTGAAGCAGTTGGGATTGGACCTGAAGACGGTCGGATGACCGCCTTCGATGGTTGATAGGATGTAGTACTCCGGGGTCCAGGATGTTGCACCCACCTTGATGAACAGCATCTTGAAGGCCCCGATTCGGCCCATGGCCATCCGCGCCAGATCCTCCAGTTCGACATGCGACAGGGCATGAAGGTCCTCCGTCACGGTCACAGCCACGACCAGGTTGGGGTGCAGCCCCTCCAGGTCAAAACGATCGCGCACAGCCACAGCTACCGGCGGGTCTACTTCCCGGATTCTGTCCCACAGCGAATCGCCCCGTGCAGGAATCCTGTGGAACGCCAGGATCAGGTCTGAGTCTCGGGTGGGTTCAGGCTGAATGGTATGCCCGCCGGCCTCGAAGGCTTCCTCCAACTGTTCAAGCAGTTCGCGCTGGGCTGGATCCAGTTCCGTGCCATCCAGAAGTGCTAGCGCAAGCTTGACGGGTCTGAGCCAGGCGCACCCGCTTATGGAGCGGTCAGCGGTAGCGATATGCCTGCGCAACTCTTCGATCGGATCATAGCTGGCCGGCGAGTCCAGGATAGCTTCTTGCATGAGTATCCTCCTCGTTGTTGCTCGATGTTTGCAGTCACTACCTATTTTACCACTGCTGAGGACATTTGAAAAGAGGCAACGGCTTCGTTTCCCGTGGCTCCCGGTGGCGCCACTGGGGCGCATCTAAAAGTTGGGGGACTCCCGAAAAAGGGCGAGTCTAGCGCCGGTCGAGTGCGCCCGAAGGGCGTGTATCGAGACCCAGCGGGTTATTTCAATGAGCCGCTCGCTGGTTTCGATACGCTTCGCTACCCTTCGGCAGGCTCAGGACGGCGCTCAACCGACGCTCGCTCCCTCAACTTCTGAATGCGCCCGTGCCACTGCTTCTCAGTTGCCCGCAGAGTCCCGGTATGTTATACTCACCCCATGGAGACTAGCCGCGGTCAATTGACGGTTGAGCAGCTCGCCGCTGTGGAATGGCCTGTTGCTGGGGCAGAGCATCGAGCTCTCATCGGGCCGGCCGGCACTGGCAAAACGACTGCCCTGATCTATCGAATCGCGTACCTCCTGGAGCAGAGAGTGCCGGGCTACTCGATCCTGGTGCTGGCGCCGGACCGGCAGACCCGCCAGCGATTTCGCGAACTGCTGAGCCAGGTTGTGCGGGAGCCTCACAGCGACGTGGAAATCTTCACCTACTACAGCCTGGCGCGCCGTTTTGTCACGCTGTTTTGGCCGCTGGTGGCCCGGGATGCCGGCTTCCAGCACCCGGAGCGCCGGCCGGCCTTCATCACCTTCGAGCTGGCGCAGTATCTCATGCACCGGATCGTCGAGCCTCTGGTGGACGCCGGCTTCTTCGAGGGGCTGGCCCTGCGGCCGGCCCGCCTGGTTTCCCAATTGCTGGACAACCTGAACCGCGCCGCTGTGAACGGCTACCACTACAGCGAGATTGGCGAACGCCTGAAGGGCGGCTGGCCCGGGGACGTGGATCGCCTGGTGTACTTCGACCAGGCCCAGGCATGTGCCGACGCATTTCGGTCGGAATGCCTGGAACGCGGCGTCCTGGATATCTCGCTGACTACCGAGGTCTTCCACCAACAACTGATTCGCAGCCCGCAGTTCTGGCGCTACTTCACCGAGCGGTATCGCCATATCATCATTGACAACCTGGAAGAGATGGTGCCGTCAGCTCACGAGTTGGTCCGCAAGCTCATGCCGGCCACCGATTCGGCGCTGCTGGCGCTGGATGAAGGCGGCGGCTACCGCTACCTGCTGGGAGCGGATCTCAAGGAAGCCGAGGAGTTCGTTTCTCGGACTGACCGGCAGTTGCACCTGCACCACACATTCACCTCCTCCTCACCCATGCTGGAACTGGGTCGCGTGGTAGCCGGCTACCTGATCGCCACAACCAGCCGGCCCTCGGTGCGGGACGAAGCTCTGCCACCCTTGCAACTCATTGGCCGCCCCTACCGCTCACAGATGATCGAGGCTGTGACGCGGGAGATTAGCCGGCTAGCTCACGATGGCGTGCCGGCCGACGACATCGCAGTCATCGCGCCCTACGTCGATGGCGTGTTGCGGTTCAGCCTGCGCGAGACGCTGGCCGAAGCAGGACTGCGAGTGCGCGTGGTCCGCCGCTACCAACTCCTGCGGGATGAGCCGGTCGTCCGCGCTGCACTCACACTGGCTGCCCTGGTGCATCCCGAATGGAACATCCAACCGACATCCTTTGACGTGACTGAAAGCCTGCATCTGCTCATCGATGATCTGGATTTCATCCGCGCGCGGCTGCTGGTGCGGGAGGTGTACGATGAAGGTTGGGGCGAACTGCGCTCGACCGACGAGATCACCCCCGATGCTGCGGAGCGGATCGGTGGTGCATCACTCAATCGCTACGCGCAACTCCAGGCGTGGCTGGCCGCCTACCGCGATCTGGCGACGCATGAAGCGCTTGACCACTTCCTGCGCCGGCTGTTCGAGGCCGTGGTGCGCGGGCCGGGCCGGCTGGGACATCTCCCGCCCGGCTCCACCGACGTGCTGGCCCGACTCGTCGCCAGCGCGCAACATTTCCGCAAGGAGGCGCCGGCCATCGGCGTGGAACCGCCGGCCGGCCGGCACTACTGGCTGATGGTTCAGCAGGGCGTTGTCTCCGCCCAGTACCTGATCGAAGAGACATCCGAACAAGCCGTGTTGTTGGCCCCCATCCACACCTACCTGCTGAGTGGTCACCATGCCCGTTACCAGTTCTGGATGGATGCCGGCTCCGTTGACTGGTGGCGCCCACCGCACCAGGTGCTCAGCAATCCATTCGTGCTGTCACATCGATGGCCGGCCGGCACCTCGTGGACTGAGGCCATCGACTACCAGATGCGAAACGACATCCTGGCCCGCATCGTTCGGGGCCTTTGCTACCGCTGCCGCGACGCGGTTTTCATTTGCACCAGCGACATGGAAAGTTCGGGGAGTCCGCAGGAGAGCAGTCCGTTGCTGCGGGTAATGACGCGGATTCAGGTGATGCGTCGTGTGTGAGGTGAGGTCTATTCGCGGTTCAATTCGTACTTGCCCCGCTCTTCCGCCGCGGCCTGGACCGCTCTATCGGCATAGAGGTGGGTTATCATGCCGGCTCGCTTCTCAAGGACGAAGTGCTGATATACCCACTCCAACACCTCTTGGAACGTGGCATTTCGCAGTTCAGTTCCGACGACGTCAAACCGCTCCTGTAGCTTCGGGATGATACCTGCCTCATACAGGTGGGGGATGAAGTATGCGAAGTCCCAGATTTCAAACCCCACAATTTTGTCTGGATCATCCTGAGCTGTACAATAGTGGAATCCATGGGCAGTGTGATCCATCACTGACCGCCGGCGGGGGAGAATCGTGAGAGATAGAATGTCACGTTCTTGGTCGTAGTAGAACTCTAGTTGCGTTGTCGTTGCCATAGCAGTTTCCCGTTCCTGATTTTGCTCAGATAGCTTGCGGTTGGTGAGAATGCAGTCCAAAAGGTGAGTTGAATCCGTCGATCAACGACCACAACAAACGGTGTGCCAAATTCACTGGCCTCAGTCTCAAGAATTGCGGCGACGTAGATCTCCCGATGGTCACGTTCACGGTCTTGTCGGATTTCCGCTGGATTTTGCAGGGTCTCGCGAATCCATCGGATGTATACCAGTCGATCAGGACGGCGTTGCAGATGTGTGAAGCCTCCAAGGTCAAAGAGTATGGATTCCCCTCGTACGTCTTGAATCGAGGGCATCAATAACTCCGAGAAGAGCTCGAATGCCTCGGCTTCGGTGTTTTGAGGAACGAATCTGCGAGATGGTTTCATCGCGGTTTCCTGGGCCAGATTGTACCAGAGCTGATGCCGAGGGTCAAACAGGCGAAGGTATTGCAGGATTCACCAAACTCGTTTATAGTTGAATGCGGCTCAGCAAATGAAGTTTGACAACTTAATCGGGTAATGTCTCGCCAGACGAGACTCATCTCGCTGGCGTCGCCCGCCCGCCGATGAAGCGACGTCCTGAGCTCGTCGAAGGGTCGGCGGGCTACATTGCAGCGCCGGATCGATCCGGCTTGTTCATGTTAGCCAGTATGGCAGGCTCACGCATGCCTTTCAGACAACGTTGTTCACCATAAATCGGGTCTGTCCGGGTGAATTAGCCCCAATACGGTTCAGTTAGCGCCAGCGAGCGTCGGTCGAGTAGGCCTTTAGGCCGTATCGAGACCAACGCGAGCGGGTTTGCGGCAGAATCGGTGCTGGAAAGCCGCTCCTTGGTCTCGATACGCTTCGCTACTCGACCGGCGTCGCTTAACTAAACCGTATTGGAATCAGCCCCACTTCATGGGGCGCTGTTTCGTAGGCCGGCGACTTCATCGCCGGGCGGGCCAGCAATTGGCGAATAATCAGGTTGACAAAGCAGCTTTGCACTTGACATAGAATGGCCACA
>JBHHTZ010000100.1:0-9610 GCA_046753605.1 Anaerolineae bacterium | reverse complement strand
AAGCCCGCCAAAAACACACCACCCCCCCCGATTATTGAGAAGATACCCATTCATAGGATTGGACGTCTGTCTGTGTCGAATGTTCCGACTCGTTTTGCCTGCCGCCCAATAAGCTACATTTCACGAACGGAAGCCCCGCGTTTCGCGGGGCTTGATCGTCGAGCCATCTGGCGGGGCTGACGTCAACAGGTACGAATCCTTCGCGTTGATCTGGATGGCAACCTGGTGGGGCAAAACGAACCGCCGAAGGTCAAATCCATCGGCGGAAAAGGATCGCTAGAGTCACGACGAAGCCGGTGCAAACTCCCAGGACTGCCTTCTCAGCGACCTGTCCTCCTGACGTCTCGTGTAGGCCCCGGTGCAGCAAAATTATAGTACAGATGTACTATTCTGTCAAGTCGGGGTGGTCTATTTGGAATTGCACGGGCGCCGGTGTAAGATTAAGTGTTGCTAATTCTAGATTGTGTTTTTCAAGAGGTGAATCATGTTTCCAGTCCTTCGATTTGGAGATAGTCAGCTTTTCAGCGCTGAAACAATTCCGGAGGTGTTGCCCATTCTGCCGCTTCGGAATACGGTGGCGTTTCCCTTCGGTGTAATGCCTATTGCCGTCGGGGTCCCCCGATCAGTCCAACTGATTCAAGACGCTGTGGAAGGGGACCGTCTGATCGGTCTGGTGGCCATGAAGCGGCCGGACCTGGATGAACCTGGCCCCGACGATGTTTATCAAGTTGGGACCCTGGCTCTTGTCCAGCGGGTCATCCAGGGCAACGAAGACCAGTCGTTGCAGGTGATCATTCAGGGAGTCGAGCGTTTCAAGGCGGAGTACTGGCTTCCGGCGGATCCCTATCTGCGGGCGCACATACAGCTTGTACCGGAGGTCGCCGAAGATTCTCTGGAGATGGACGCATTGACTCGCAGCCTGTTGGATCTGGCGCGCCGGCTGGCCAGTCTGATGCCTCAGGTGCCGGATGAGGTTGTGGAGTTTCTGGGCGGCGTGGAAGATCGGCGTTTGTTGGCATACCTGGTGGCCTCAAACATTCGAATGGACATGGAGGCGGCGCAGGAGCTGCTTGAGATCGACTCCCTGGCTGAGAAGATGAGCCGGCTTATTGGCATCCTGAGTCACGAGCTTGAGGTGATGGAGTTGGGTCAGAAGATACGCTCCGAGGCTCACGAGGAGATGACCAAGGCTCAGCGCGAGTATTTCTTGCGTGAGCAACTCAAGGCCATCCAGCGTGAATTGGGTGAGGGCGATGAGCAGCAGACCGAGATTGAGGAATACCACCAGAAGATCGAAGCTGCCGAGATGCCCGAAGAGGCTGAAAAGGAAGCCTTGCGCGAGCTGGATCGGCTGGAGAAGATGCCCCCTCAGGCAGCCGAGTATTCCGTGATCAAGACCTACCTCGATTGGTTGACTGACTTGCCGTGGAACAATGCGACCGATGACAATCTCAGCATCGACCACGCCGGCCAGGTCCTGGATGAGGATCACTATGATCTGGAAGAGGTCAAAGAGCGTATTCTGGAGTTTCTGGCGGTGCGTAAGCTGCGCCAGGATCGCGGCTTCGACCTTGAGGACACGCTGTCTACGGTCGAGGAAGGAACCGGGGCCATCCTATGCTTCGTGGGACCGCCGGGCGTGGGCAAGACGAGCCTCGGCCAGTCCATCGCCCGGGCGCTGGAGCGGAAGTTTACTCGCATGAGCCTGGGGGGACTGCGTGATGAGGCCGAGATTCGGGGCCATCGTCGAACTTACATCGGGGCGATGCCGGGCCGAATCATCCAGGCCATCAAGCGCACCGGCACGAAGAACCCGGTGTTCATGCTGGACGAGATTGACAAAGTCGGCGCTGACTGGCGAGGTGACCCCTCGTCGGCCCTGCTGGAGGTGCTGGACCCGGCTCAGAATAATGCCTTTCGCGATCACTACCTGGACGTGGACTTCGACCTGAGCCGGGTGCTGTTCATCACCACCGCCAATTGGTTGGACCCGATTCCTGAGCCGCTACGCGACCGCATGGAAATCATTCACCTGGACGGCTATACCGCATACGAGAAGGTTCGCATTGCCCAGGGTTATCTGGCGCCACGGCAGGTGCGGGCCAATGGGCTGCTCCCGGATGAAATCGAATTCGCGGAGCCGGCCCTGCGCACCATCATTCGGGAGTACACGCGCGAGGCCGGCGTCCGCAACCTGGAGCGGGAGATCGGTCGAGCATGTCGCAAAGTGGCGGTGAAGATCGCTGCCGGCGACATGGACGGTCGGGTAGAGATCAACTCCGACGAAATCCGAGAGCTCCTCGGACGTCCCAAGCACCAGTTCGAGGCGGCCGATCGCCCGGAGATCCCCGGTGTGGCGACGGCGCTGGCGGTGACGCCGGCCGGCGGTGAGATTCTGTTCGTTGAAGCTTCGCGCATGAAGGGCAGAGGCAATCTCACCCTGACCGGCCAGTTGGGTGATGTAATGAAGGAAAGCGCCCACATTGCTTTGAGCTACGTGCGGTCCAGAGCCGAGGAGTTGAACGTTGACCCCGATTCCTTCGATAGCATGGACATCCACCTGCACGTGCCGGCGGGCGCTACGCCCAAGGACGGACCGTCGGCCGGCGTGGCGATGGTGACGGCCATGGCCAGCCTGTTGACGTGCCGGCCGGCCCGCGCTGATGTTGCCATGACGGGCGAGATTACGCTGCGCGGCCAGGTGTTGCCGATTGGTGGAGTGAAACAGAAGGTGTTGGCCGGCCATCGAGCGGGGCTCAAGGCGCTCATAGTGCCCAGGCGCAACGAGCCGTGGCTTGAAGACGTGCCCGAAGAGGTGCGCGATGCGGTGGACTTTGTGTTGGTGGACACCATCGAAGATGTGCTTGATGCAGCCCTGATCGAGAAGGTTGTGGAGGAAACGGATGCCCTGGAGCGTGCGGCGTGATGGTGCAAGGGGCACAGGTCCGGGGTCTGTAAGATAAGTCCTCGGCGTGCATCTAAGTGACAGAACTATGATGTTGTGTCAAGAAGATGCGAGGTGACGCCGTGGATACGACGATGGATCGGATTAATCAGTTGTCGCAGGAGCGCCAGCAGTTGTGGCAGAAGGCTGGCCGGCGCGAACTAACTGAGCAAGAATACTGGCGCGTACAGCAGGTTTCGCGCGAACTGACGAAGTTGTGGGATGCTCATCGCCGGCAGCAGGCCGCCCTGGCATGGAACGGACATCGCCAGGCGAAAGAACGCCGCAGGCTGGATAGCAGCCTTCTGGCGCAAGCTGCCTGATGCCCCGATCTGTATTCCCTACGACCCACTGAGGCCCACCGTCACGCTGGCTTTCGGTGATCTGGTTGCCCTGCTGCTGTTTGCGGCGCTGGGCCGGTCAAGCCACGACCGGCCACCGGGGGCAATTCCCTTTGTTGGGGTGATCAGTACCGCCGCCCCGTTCATCATCGGGTGATTCTCGGTGGGGGCCGCGTTCGGAGCGTTCAAGCAGTCGGCGGTCAGCAGCGTGCGCTCGGCCTTCGTGCGAGCTGCGGGCACATGGCTCGTGGCCGGCCCGGTTGGTCTCTTGCTACGCGCCCTCTTCCTCCAGCGTGGCATCCCCCTGAGCCTCGCCGTTGTCGTGATGTCGGTCAATTTTGTGCTGTTAGGCGCCTGGCGTACCCTCTACACCTGGCTGCGGGCGCACCGCCGGTAGGCCAGCTTTGCCGGCCGCCTCAGCGGGGGGCTGAAGGGTTGGCCCCAGGTTTCGCTCAGGGCCACAAGTCAGCCAAGTGCCTCCGCCCGGCCGCCATTGCCTGGCGTTCCAGGAATCGCTTCATAGTTGTCCATGGCGTACGGTCAATCATCGTGGGCATCGGCAATGCTTCCGCATCCTCAAAGTAGGCCAGGCCACGAGTGGCGCTAGCGGCAAAGGTACGCACGCGGGCGTATTTTGTGGCCGCCACCGCAAACAGATCCTCAATCGGTGCCTGTTGGAGGATGTAGTACAGATCCACCAGATCCTTGCGCGTGCCCCGGCCAATGATGGCTGCCAGCTTCATGGCGCCAATCTCTGCAACAGTGGCCACCGGCATGCCCTCTACCAGAAGGGGCTGCTGCACCAGAGGGTAGGGGTGGAGATCAAAGAAACTGATTCCTACCCCTCGCCAGGTCGCTACAAAGGTCGTGTCCTTGTCGTGGGTGATGGACAGCGTGGGGTCGTCCAGTAGTTCCCGCAGCACAGCACGCACATCTGGCCCAACGGAGTCCGGGGCTGACGAGAAGAAGTCGAGATCCACCGAGAAGCGATGCCCCAGGTGCAGAGCCAGCCCCGTGCCGCCGGCCAGATAGAACTGGCTGATGAATGGCAGGCCGGCGGTCTTGTGAAATGCCTCATGTGTTGCGGGCGTGAGTGCTTCCCAATGGAGATTGTCCAGGGTTACTTGTCCCATACTTCCCCCTGCGCTGTGGGAAATGGTGAACGCTGCCACCGGCGTATTGCCAGCAGCTTGCGCCAGTAGTTGAAAGTGACACGGGATAACAATCGCTCGCCCCGCTCTTGCACAAAGGTGCGGATGCGTGCGCCACCGTAGGTGTCGAAGAGCCAACGCACCTCATCCCACGTGCCATATTCCAACGTGCGCTGGATAATCAAATCCGTATCACGCTCAAGGTTCAACGTGGACAGATCGTATTCTTGAAAGTGCGGCCTTAGGCCACTGGGAATATCGCTCTGGTCCATGTCCATCACCCTATCCAACTGCCAATCGAGCTGGCTCGACGTTGCGCCCGACACAAGTATAGCATCGTTTTGCCAGCCGGCACAGCCAGCGCCGAGGGGCAAAACGCGAGCTACTGGCTCTCCTCCATCGCTGACCTGATCAAGTCCTGTTTCAGGTCCCAGAGCCGCTGTGTGAGGGAGACGTGGTAGATGTGCGGGTTCATGAGGCGTTTGACGCCGGGGTCCAGCCGGCGCGTGTCGGCCTCGCGACGCCGGCGCACTTCTTCAATGGATGGAATGTCGTAGACAAGCGCGCCTTCCCGCAGCACATCCACCAGCAGAGGTTCGATTTCGGCGATGTCCTCGTGGTTGAGCCCGCGGTATTTGGTGTGATCCACCGGATGGCGAAGCACGATCTGTTCCATCTCGTGGGGGTCTTCGTCATCCAGGCTGAGCAGGTCGGCGGTGGCTTTGCTCCGCCGGTCGTACACCCGCCAGACGCGCTTGTGGCCCGGGTTGGGCGTCTTGTGCGGCGATTCTGAAATCTTGATGGCCGGCAGCCACTCTCCCCCGTCACACACTGCCACCAGCTTGTAGACCCCGCCCAGGGCCGGCTCGCCCCACGACGTGATCAGCCGCGTGCCGACGCCGTACACCAGCCGGCCAATGAGCCGGTCGGCATCGACGCCGTAGCGCGGAGCCTCCTGCTGAACTTGGGTGATGATCTGCATGATAACCAACTCATCCAGGTTGTTGGACAGGACGATGGAGGTGTTGGGGAAGCCAGCCTGGTCCAGCATCTTGGCCGCCTGGATGCTCAGGTAGGCCAGGTCGCCGGAGTCCAGCCGGATACCCATCGGCTCGTGCCCCTTGCGCCGCAGTTCCTCGAAAACTTTGATCGCGTGCGGGATGCCGCTCTCCAGCGTGTCGATGGTGTCCACCAGCAGCAGGCAGTCGTCGGGGTAGACGTCGGCGTAGGCGCGAAAGGCTCCCAGTTCGCCCATCCCCAGGGTCATGAAAACCTGGACCATGCTGTGGGCGTGGGTGCCTTTCGGCGGGTAGCCCAGCACGTGGGACAGCCCCACGTTGGACGTGAAATGCGCTCCGCCGATGAGGGCTGCGCGTGCGCCGGCATTGGCCCCCTTGTCGTGTCCCCGCCGCAGCCCGAACTCCAGCAGTAACTGACCGCGGCCACTGTAGTGTATTCGCGCGGCTTTGGTGGCGATGAGCGTCTGGTAGTTCAGGTGGTTGAGCAGCGACGTCTCCAGAATCTGGGCCATGGCCAGCGGCCCCTGAACGACGGTGAGGGGAACGTTCGGATGCACGACGCGGCCCTCCGGGATGGCGCGCATGGTGATGCCGTCAAAGGCGCCGTTTTTTCGCAACCACGCCAGGAAGTCGTCCTCGAACACGCGCCGGCCCGTGCGCCCTGTTTGCCCCCGCAGGTACTCGATGTCTTCATCGCGGAAACGGGCTGCTTGCATCCAGTCCAGCAGCCATTCCAGGCCGGCGTTGATGCAATAGCCGGCCTGGTGCGCGCCGTAGTCGGGGTAGTCGCGGAAGAAGTGGTCGAACTGCACCTCTTTCTCGTGCAGGCCCATCCGAAAGTAAAGCTGGGCCATGGTCAGTTGGTACTCGTCGGTGAATAGGATGCCCTCGGCGGTTTGTTGATCTGTGCGTTTCATTCTTCGTCTACCTCAATCGGCAAAGATCGTACTCGGATGCGCCCTTCCGTAATGCTGACGATGGCGCCTTCTCAGGCCATCTCCAATTCATGGATGGACTCATCCGCTAGCCAAGAGGCGTAACGTAGCGCCTGCCGGACATCCTCTGGCTCCAGGTACGGGTAGGCTTCGATGATTTCCTCGCTGTTCATCCCGTTGGCCACGAGGTTTACGATCAAGGCCACTGTAATTCGCATTCCACGAATGCACGCCCGGCCTCCCATGATATGTGGATCGAAGGTGATACGATCAAGACCTATCATTGTTCACATTCCTTTCCGTCAGTACAGATTGTCAAACCTGTGGTGAGCCTGGCCGAACCATCCAGGGGAGCAGTGATCAATGATCAGTAACAGAACCTAGCAGGTGACCGGCACTTCAGAATCGTGTCTGGAGCACTTGTTCTGGCGGTACAGCCAGCATCACTGGTCTCCCAACGGCGTTGAGGAAGTGCCGGTCACCTTGACCGTGTAGTGAGACACTGATTACTGGTTACTGATCATGTGTGTTCGGTGTATTGCCGGGCACGTATCGCTGGTCTTGTTTGCGTGATGTGCTGCTGAGAAAGGATACATCAGCCGGGGGGATTTTACAAGGAGGCAACTTCACCCGTTGGGAGGCGAGCAGCGTGCGTGTTATGAACTTTGAGAATTCAGCCCGGTAACGCGACACTCGCCCGGCCAGCCGACGAATGATGAAGATTGAAGAATCAATCGTGGAACCAATACTTGTATGTCATTCCGAACGGAGCGTTAGCGGAGTGAGGAAGCCCTGCTACGTGGCAAGAAAGAACAAGACTCGTTGGTAAGTGAATTGCCACCCTCGAAGGGGAGATTTGCTTCTTTCCCAGCGAAATCCGCCTTTTTATGTACAGTCTCAGGGATTCCTCACCTCCGGTTCGGAATGACATCATACGCGGCGGCTGCCCGATACATGTCTGGAGAACTGGGCTAACGGATCTCGGCTATGTCAGCGTCGGTCAGGCTGTAGAGCCGATAGACGATCTGATCGATGATCTCGCGTGTGCGCGCCATGCGGCCCTCGACTGTGGCCAATTCATTGCGGTGAGCTATTATGAGTTGCAGGTCAGCCCTCGGATCGAAGGCCGGCACGCGGGCCACTTGGAGCTTCTGCCATGTTGTACGGGTGTGGCCGCTGGGGAAAGAGCGAGCACCATTGAACTTGTCGATTACGTCGAAGACTAACTCGTAGTAGCGGGCCTGATCGTTGGACAACGACAGCCGGCAGGCCGGCGCCCACTCGCGGGTGATTCTGTGCCCCTCTGGCTCGTATTGCCACGAACGCCAGTTGTCGTTCGGGCTGCGTTTCTTGAGCAGGACCTGGAGTTCCCAACCGTTGCCGGCCTCGGCCAGCCGCAGGCGGTCGATGTCGTGACGGACGCTTTGCATGGCGCAGACTTCGGAAGTCTGGGCGAAGGTGTCGCCGAATGTGACGAAGGAGACGTCGCGGTCGAGGTGCTCGAAGGGGTCCAGACAGGCTTGCAGCTCCTGCCGGCGCGCGTTCAGTACGAGTGTCTGTTCCGCCAGCCAGGCCAGGAGGTCGTGAACGATGTCGGCGCGCTCTGGTTCTCTGTCGAGTTGATGCTGGACAAAGCCGATGATGCCGGCCAGATTGTGTTGCGAGATGCAGATGGTGTAGAGGCGCTTTCCTTTTTCGAGGAGGCCGGCGCGGGTGTCGGCCGGCGTGGTGAATTCGATGGGCCGGATTGGCAGCTCCTCGACGTTGGATTGGTTGGTCTGTGGGAAAATCTGCTTGTATCCCGTGACTGTGGCACGCAGGTACCACGACAGCAGCGAAGAGGACAGGACGGCGGCCAGATAGCCGGCATGGACCTGGCAGCCAGGGTGCAGGTTCAGGTTGTAGACCGACTGGAGCGTCACGTAGCCGGTCTGGTCGAGGGTGCAGACGATGTTTCGCCCGGTTTTCACCATCACAATCTTGCCCGGCCGGTAGATTGCGCCGGCTTTGGCCACTCTGTGCGCTGCGATGCAATGGGAGGGCGCCGGCGGGGCGAGCGGTGAGATGTCACTGCCAACCACGATGGGGATGTCGCCGGCTCCTTGCGCTGCGATGGGGCGAAGCTGTCGCCGGCCGGCTTCTTCGCCGCGAGAAACGGCTGCGAAGTCGCGCAGTGGCGCGGCTTGTGCAGCGATGTGGCTGACGACCGCTCGCGTCTTCGAGTCGAGTTCGACCCATAGCCGGCGTTTAGGGACATTTGCGAGGGCTGCCAGAGGCACTGACCTGACGCGATGCCACGAATCATCCCGATGCTGCCACACGTCCAGCGCGTGATCGTGCGGGCGCGATTTCTCCCAGACGACGAGGGCTGCGCTGACCCCCCGGTCGTGGAAAGCGTGCCCCAGGGGGGCAATGGCGTGAATGCGATGCTCCGCCACGAGACGGGTTCGCAGAGCTTCGACTTCATCCCGCGCCAGCATAGCGTCTGGCACGATGAATCCGTGCCGGCCATGCTGCTTCAGCAGCCAGAAGCTGCGCTCGTAGAACAGCCAGTAGAGGTCGTACTGTCCCGTCGCCAGCTTGTAATGACAGCGAAGGAATGGTTTCACTTCAGCGGGGATATGCTCGCCGAAAAGATAGGGTGGGTTGCCGATGATGACGTCGAAGCCGGCGCTGTTCGACTGGGGTGCGGGATCGAAGAAGGCTTCGGGGAATTCCAGTTCCCAGTGGAAGAAACGGTGGTCTTGAGCGATGGCGCGTGCGCGCTGGGCGACGTCGGCATACGGCGGCGCATCCAGGTTGTCCTGCAACACGTGTCGGACGAGCTGGCTCCACAGCGCGCTGCCGATGTGCAGCCCAAAGTGGCGGGCGGTCCAGATGTCCGCCAGCAGTCGATAGCGCTGGGTGACTGCGCGCAGCCGGTCGTGGTAGAGGCGGTCGGCCTGGCGCACGTCGTCGGCCGTCTCGCTCCCCAGGGCCTGGATTTGTTCCATGAAGCCGGTCGCCGTTCGCATGGATTGGACGAACGCCTCGTCGCTTAGCATGGAGAGCTGGCCGGCGTCGCGCTGTTCGTGGCTTCGGCCACCTGTCCGAGGTCCATCGCCCAGTTGTAAACCGGCCATGCGCACGCCGAGCAGACTGTCACCGCAGCGCAGGTGATGGTCGAGGAAACTCAGCGGCTTGCCGTGGCCGGCGGTCAGGGACCACAGGCTGAGCTTGG
>JBHHTZ010000099.1:0-9640 GCA_046753605.1 Anaerolineae bacterium | reverse complement strand
GGGATCGCCAGATCCCCGCTGTCGGTGTGGATCTGACGATCCAGACCGAACAAAACTGGATCTACTGAGACTTCGGAAGTCTTCCGCTCGAATGTGCCATTGTCAAGCTAATCCTGCAGGAAGTCGGTCGCCTTCTTGAGAAGCGAACCCTCGCCCATCGACTTCCCACCCTCCGAAGGTGCGAACTCCAGGATGCGGTCGGCCAGGCGGGAGAATGGCAGCGATTGCAGCCAGACGCGGCCAGACCCCTGGAGGATCGCCAGGAAGAGCCCCTCGCCACCGAAAAGCATCGACTTCAGGTTGCCGGCCTGCCGAATATCGTAATCGATGCCCGGCTCGAAGGCCACGATGCAGCCCGTGTCGATCATGATTCGCTCGTCGTCGAGGCGCTTCTCCACGACAGTGCCGCCGGCGTGGATGAAGACCATGCCATCTCCGCGAAGTCGCTGAAGGATGAAGCCCTCGCCGCCGAAGAACCCCGCCCCGATCCGCTTGTTGAAAGCAACGCTCAACTCAGTGCCCAACGCAGCGCACAGGAAAGCGTCCTTCTGGCAGATCAGTTCACCCTGCGTCTCGTCCAGGTCGATGGCGATGATCTTGCCCGGGTAGGGTGCTCCAAAGGCCGCGTGCTTCTTGCCCTGCGGCGCGGAGTTGGTGAAATGCGTCATGAACAGCGACTCGCCGGTGATGGCGCGCTTCCCAACGCTCACCAGCGAATCCAGGAAGCCGGCCTTGGGCCTGGAACCGTCTCCCATCTTGGTCTCAAAGCCGATACCGTCTTCCATGTACATCATCGTGCCGGCTTCCGCGATCACGGTCTCGCCGGGGTCCAGTTCGATCTCCACGAACTGGAGGTCGTCTCCAAGAATCTTGTAGTCAACTTCGTGGCTTCTCATGGTATGATCCTCCTTGTCTGATAAACTGCTTCGCGATGGCCGGCCTTCTGCCGTGCGAAGCAGGCGCCTCTTTCACACTCTGCCATATGAGACGCAAAGGCCGGGCCTTCCGTTCTCACTAACAGTTTCATGTCCCCCACATGCCGGAGATAATACCAGGAATCTGGCGTTCTGGCAACCAGAACCTTGGTTTGGTTTTGATAATGTGCGAACTAACCAACCCTAACCAACCAAGCTCTTGCTAATCTCTAACGGAACACCGCCATCTTTCTGCTATAGTTATGCAGCACAGTCGGGAGAGAGCGTGGCCGTGGCAACAGGGTACGGCCACGCCCTTCCTATCTGGCATGTGATCACAAACTGAATAGTGGAACTTTCCTGCCCACAGGCATAATGGGAGAGGTGGAAATGCGCCAACGTAGTCGTGACACGCGTTCTTCGGTTATTGAATCTCAGAGCAAAATACTCCTGGTACTTGGGTTTGTTGTTCTTTTGTTGCTGACCTTACCGTGGTTCAACCTCCCGTACGGCGGCATGGATGGGGTGGCACTCGGTCAACCCTATCAGACCAGCACGCCGCGACCCCCGTCTGAACCGCTGACACACCTGGAAGCCACCTTGCTGGGCAGCAACGAAGCTCCGAGGGTGGACACCGGGGCCTACGGCCGGGCGATCCTCAGCCTGACCGAGGATCAATCTGAGCTTGCCTACCGCATCACCGTGGCCGACATTGACAATATCACAGCCGCCCACATTCACCTGGGCAACGTCGGCAGCAGCGGGTCTGTCGTCCTGACGCTGTACGACGGCGCCGGCCCCTTCGACCCGGACAACCCCCTCGCCGGCACGCTCACCCTGACCAGCAGCCAGGCGACTAACCTCCTGGCCGGCCGTTTCTACATCAACATCCACACCACCGACTTCCCAGACGGCGAGATTCGGGGACAGATCGTGCCCAGCACCACCGTAAGCCGCTACGAAGCCCACCTGGACGGCGACAAGGAAGTGCCGGCTGTGGACACGACGGCCACGGGCCAGGCGATGCTGTTCCTGAGCGATGATGAAGAGCGGCTGACGTACCGCGTCAGTGTGGAGAACATTGAAAACATCACGGCAACCCACATCCACCGGGGGCAGCCAGGCGAGAACGGCCCGATCATCTTTGATCTGTTCGACGGCACCGGCACCTTCGATTCGGCTAACCCGATCACCGGCACCCTCACAATCCTCGCCAGCGATGTCTCTGATCTGCGGGATGGCAACTACTACGTCAACGTCCATACCGATGACCATCCCGATGGCGAGATTCGCGGGCAGGTGGGACCCCAACAGCAATACCAGGCGCTGCAGGCCCGGCTGACCGGCGACGAAGAAGCTCCACCGGTCGCAACCGGGGCCGGCGGTCAGGCCACCTTTGTCCTCAGCGCTGACCAGACCCAACTGTCCTACCGCGTTACCGCCGAGAACATCGAAGACGTCACAGCGGTCCACATCCATCGGGGCGGACCCGGCGAGAACGGCCCCATCCTCTTCGAGTTGTTCGACGGCGCTGGCACCTTCGACCCCGACAACCCCATCTCCGGGGCGGTTGAGATGTCGGCAACGGATGTGGACGAACTCCTGAGCGGCGATCTCTACGTCAACGCCCACACTGACGAGCATCCCGATGGCGAGATTCGCGGGCAGATCATTGCCTTCACGCCGGCTGACACATACCGGGCCGGCCTGTCCGGCGCCAACGAGGCGCCGCCGGTGACGACGGATGCCACAGGCAACGCAGCCTTCACGCTCGACCCATCGTCCACCGAGCTCAGCTACCTGATCACGGTGGCCGACATCCAGAACATCACCCTGGCGCACATCCACCGAGGGCCGGCCGGTCAGAACGGGCCGGTGGCGCACACCCTCTTCGATGGCGCCGGCGCCTTCGACCCCAACAACCCGCTCGCCGGCAATCTGGACCTCGCCCCGGCTGACCTGCTGGATTTGCTCACCGGCTACTACTACGTGAACGTCCACACAGCACAGCATCCCAATGGCGAGATACGCGGGCAGATTGAGCCGGCGCCGGCATATCAGACCTTCATTGCCATGATGAGGGGTGAGAACATGGTGCCACCGGTGGCCACGGCGGCCATCGGCCAGGCAGTGTTCGTCCTGGAGGAAGATGAGGATACAGGCGACATTCTGCTGCACTTCCGCGTCAGCGTACAGAACATCGACAACATCACCTTCGCCATCATCCATCGCGGGCTGCTGGGCGAGAACGGTCCCGTGGTCGAGAATGTTTATGACGGCACCGGCACGTTTGACCCGACCAACCCCGTCAGTGGTACTCTCACTCTGACCCAGGCCGAGCGGGATGACTTGCTGGCCGGCAACTACCACCTGCAAATCCACACCACCGACCATACCGAGGGCGAGATACGAGGCCAGATAACCGCGTTCACCCCAACCGGCACGTATGAAGCTAACTTGAGCGGGGTAAACGAGGCGCCGCCTGTGACCAGCGCTGCTGTCGGTGACGGAACCTTCATCCTCGATCCCGGTCTGACCCACATGAGCTATCTGGTCAGCGTGGCTGATATCCAGAACATCACGGCTGCTCACATCCACCAGGGGCCAGCCGGCCAGAACGGCCCCATAGCGCACACGCTGTTCGGCGGCGCCGGCACCTTCGACCCCACTCACCCACTGGTGGGCAACATCAACCTGGGTGCATCTGACCTGGCCGACCTCCTGGGTGGCTTCTACTACGTCAATGTCCACACTGCAGCCCATGCTCCAGGTGAGATACGGGGACAGATCGAGCCCCGGCGTTTCGAGACTTTCAAAGCGTCGATGAACGGCTCCAGCGCGGCGCCGTTGGTGGCCACGGAAGCCACCGGTGAAGCGCTCTTTGTCCTCGATGAGGAGCGGATGATGTTACACTACCGCATCAGCGTGAGGGGTATTGAAAACATCACATTCGCGTTCATCCACGTGGGTGCGCCCGGCCAGACCGGTCCGCTGGCTCACGAGATCTACAACGGCACGGGAGCTTTCGACGCGGACAACCCTCTCAGCGGCTCTCTGGATCTGACCGAGGCCGAGTTGGCTTATCTGCGGGTCGGCATGTACTACGTGCAACTGCACAGCACGGAGAATCCAGGCGGCGACATCCGGGGCCAGATCGTGCCCTTCACACCGACCGGCTCGTACCGCGCGAAGCTCAGCGGGGCGGACGAGGTGCCGCCGGTGAGCACCAACGCCACCGGCCTGGCAACCTTCACTTTCGACCCCAGCTTCACTCACCTAGGCTTCGTCGTCACCGTGGCGGACACCGGAAACATCACCCAGGCTCACATCCATCGCGGACCGGCCGGCCAGAACGGTCCCATAGCGCACACGCTCTTCGACGGCACGGGCAGCTTCGATCCCACTCACCCGCTGGCCGGCAACGTCACGTTGAGCGCCACCGACCTGGCCGACATGCTGGGCGGCTTTCACTACGTCAACGTCCACACCACTCAGCACCCGGCCGGCGAGATTCGTGGGCAGATCGGGCCACGTGTATTCGGGACCTTCAAAGCCCTGCTGACCGGTCGGGCGATGGTGCCATCGGTGGACACCGACGCCACCGGCCAGGCAGTGTTCGTCCTGGACGAGGATCAGATGGTCTTGCACTACCGCATCAACGTCAGTGGGATCGACAGCGTCACCTTCGCCTTCATCCATCGAGGGCTGCCGGGCGAGGAAGGCCCGCTGGCTCACCAAATCTACGACGGCAGCGGTGTCTTCGACTCGGACAATCCCTTGAGTGGCAGCCTCGAACTGGAAGAGACGGATGTCGCGAACCTGCTGGCCGGCAGGTATAACATTGTGCTTCATACCACCGAGCATCCCGGAGGTGAGATTCGGGGCCAGATCACGCCCTTCACGCCTGCAAGCTCCCACGTGGCGGCGTTGAGTGGCGCGAACGAGGCGCCGCCGGTAACCACCAGCGCCACCGGGCAGGCGACCTTCACCCTCGATCCCGGTGCGACCCATGTCAGCTACGTTGTTACCGTGGCCGGCATCCAGAACATCACGGCGGCCCACATCCACCGCGCTCCTGTCGGTGAGAACGGCCCGGTCGTGCATACGCTGTTCGATGGCTCCGGCGCCTTCGACCCGACCCATCCCCTGGCCGGCAACGTCACGCTCAGCGCAAGCGACCTGGCCGACCTGCTGGGCGGCTTCTACTACGTCAACGTCCACACCACCCAGCACCCGAGTGGCGAGACTCGGGGACAGATCGGGCCGAGAGGGTTCAGGGCGTTCAGGTCTCTGCTGAGCGGCTCATCCATGGCGCCGCCTGTGGATACCGATGCCACCGGCGAGGCGCTCCTCGTCCTCGACGAGGAGCAGATGGTCCTGCACTACCGCGTCAGCGTGCGGGAGATCGGGAACATCACCTTCGCCATCATCCATCGGGGTCTGCCGGGCGAGAACGGCCCCGTAGTTGAGAACATCTACGATGGCACCGGTCTCTTCGACCCGGATAACCCGTTGCGTGGCAGCATCGAGTTGGATGAGTCGGAGGTGGCCGACCTTCTGGCCGGCCGGTATTACGTGGCGCTTCACACCACGGATCGCCCCGAGGGTGAGATTCGGGGTCAGATTACAGCCTACACCCCGCCCAACACCTACGAGGCGCACTTGAGGGGTGTGTGGGAGGTTCCCCCGGTGACCACGAACGCCTCCGGACAGGCGACCTTCAACCTGGACCCCAGCCTGGCCAATGTCAGCTTTGTGGTCACGGTGGCGGACATCCAGAACATCACGGCGACCCACATCCACCGCGCTCCTGTCGGTCAGAACGGCCCGGTGGTGCACACGCTGTTCGATGGAAGCGGTACCTTCGACGCGACCCATCCGCTGGCCGGCAATGTAACGCTCAGCGCAACCGACCTGGCCGACCTCCTGGGTGGCTTGCACTACGTCAACGTCCACACCACCCAGCACCCAGCCGGCGAGATTCGAGGACAACTCGGCCCGAGATACACCATCCGGGTCTTTGTGCCACTGATCAGCCGTCCCTGATCCAGCAGAACGCCCTTCGGCAAGACGCCGATGAGCGGCAGTAGAGACATCCAACGCTCCGATCAAAGCAGAAATGATCGGAGCGTTGGTCTGTCCAGACCGCAGATGATGTGATGCTGGCCCTCTCAAGATTCGAGGTTACTACTCAGCAAACGTACCCTTGCGAAGGTTCACGAGTCGATTCGGCGCCGGCAGTGACCTCACAGGGCGAGAATTGCTTCACTGGTAATGCTATTCGTAACCTTCGCAAGGGTGGCTGAGTAGTAACGATTCGAGAAAGTTGTGCCGGCTAGCGCGATTTGCAATTATGTGCTACAATTAGGTCTGCTTGTTTCTCAACTGATGATGACGAGGGAGGAATACGCTGTCATGCGTGAAGCAATTGGACGTCAGATGCAGAGTACGCGGCGCGAGATCCTGATGACGCTGAAGAAGCGCGGTGGCATGACTGCCGACGAACTCAGTGACGTGCTTGGGATCACCGCCATGGGTGTCCGCCGACACCTGATGACGCTGGAACGGGACGGTCTCGTACAGTACACGCCGGTCCAACGGGGCGTTGGCCGGCCGAGCTACGTCTACTCGCTCACCGAACTCGCCGACGATCTGTTCGTCAAGAACTATGATCAGTTCGCCAACGAGTTGCTGAACATCCTGAGAACGGTCGATGGTGACGACAAGATCGAGCAACTGTTTGCCGTCCGCATGGAGCGCCTGGAGGCATCGATCGCACCCCACCTGGCCGGCAGGGAATTGCCAGAGCAAGTCGCCGAGCTTGCACGTATCCAGAATGAGAAGGGCTACCTGGCTGAATGGGAACAGTTAGACGACGGCTCGCTGGCCTTTGTCGAACACAACTGTGCCATTGCCAAGATTGCCGACACCTGCAACTTCGCCTGCGACTACGAGATGCAGCTTCTCAACAATCTGTTGGACGCTGACGAGATTGTCCGTGAGGACCACATTGCCGGCGGCGACATCAGTTGCCGATACCACATCACAGCCAAACCGTCGGCCGACGGATCGTAGATCAATAGCTCAGGACCCCCACCGCCCGACATGGTCAGCGGGGCTCGCACACGGCGACGTAGAAACACTCCCAGCGCCTGACGGGCAACGTTCAACCCCCTAGGTGTCCGGGGTCGCGGCCTCCTGGGATGAGTTGTCACTGTCATCTGGTGGGTCTTGCTGCTGCTTGCTGCTCTGGATAGCAGCGCCTGAAGGCCGGCGCTTGTCGCTGGACGCGCTCGGCTCATCTTCATCCATCAGACTCTGCCCGTGAAAGACTCCCCCCTCCTCGATGAGGAGCGATCCAACCAGCACATCCCCAAGCACACGGCCCGTCGAGAGTATCTCCAGCCGGCCCACTGCTTTAACATTGCCTTTAACCGAGCCGGCGACGGTGATGTTGAAGGCTGACACATCGGCGACCACGCGGGCACCCTCACCAACGATGACATTGCTTTGGCTCTCGACCGCCCCCTCGAAGACGCCATCAATGCGAATGCCGCCGTCAGCTTTGAGTTCGCCGCTGAAGTCCGCAGAGGGGCCGATCACATTCTCTATTTTATCCGTAGCTGGCCGTGGATCGCCGCTGCGAAAGAAAGCCATATATCCTCCCAGCCAAAATTGGCGGAGCAAGTCTGCTCCGCCAATTCGTATGAAGCTCGGTAACCGGGCATTGCTGCTAGATGTGACTTGTATGAAAGACCGACTGCAATGAGACTGCAACGACTCATCGGCCAGAATGTGACGTCAATGTGGGCTGACTGCGATGGAGTCACCGAGCCTGACACGCAAGCTTACACGTGTGGCGTGCTTATCAGAGTATAAAATCATTACTTCCCATCGTACGCGGTTGCATATCGCCACGGGTCGATAGGAACCCCGTCCAAACGAATCTCGTAGTGCACGTGTGGTCCCGTAGAGTTTCCAGAGCTGCCGGAAAGACCTACCGTCTGCCCCCTCTTCACCGTGTCACCGACATCAACCAGATAGCTCGACAGATGGCCGTACAGCGTGCTGTACCCCAGTTCATGTTGGACCTCGACGGTCCAGCCGTAGCCGCTCTCCCAGCCGGCTGCGACTACCGTACCATCTTCCGTCGCGTGCACTGGCGTCTTGTACCACACCGCTATGTCTATGCCAGTGTGGAAGTCCCGCTGCCCCCGGAAGACGCGATACCCAAACGTTGATGAGATACGCCCGCCCACGGGCCACCCCTTGGGCGACGCATCCCACAGAGCAAGCTGTCGCTCCAACGCGTCCGGCGATGTTCGCTTGTCCGGGTCAACCAGCGAGACACGTTGGCTGACCTGGTCGCGCATGTGCTGTAGTTCACCATACCAGGTTGGCAGCGTGTCGTACATCGCCTGAAGCTGCTGCGCCGTCGGGTTCATCTCTGCTGCCAGTGCCTTGCCGACGGCCAACTGCACGTGAGGCGTGTCGCTATCAATCAGACTCACTTGCATCCGGCCAGCGCCGACGCCGCCAAGAGATTGATCCGAGCCGGCCTCCGGTACCGGCAACGCGCCCTCGTCCAGGCCAACCAGGTTGCGCATTTCGTCACTCAGTCGTCGGATCTGCTGCAATTCTGTCTTGAATCGCTCGACCTGATCCGTCAACTGGGACTGGAACGACGACGCCTGCCGATAGACTTGATTGTAGTCATCTTGGACCGCCGCCATCTGGGTGTCGAAGTCCTGCTGCATGACCAGCACCTCGTCATGCTGGGACAGGATCGTCTGCTGCAGCACTTGCTGTCGCGACTGAGCTACGCGCTGCGCTTCCTGCAGCCGCACCACTTCCTGCGTCAAAGCATGATAGCGCATGGCGAAGACGCTCAGCGACACGATGGCGCCGGCCAAGACGACAATCAAGCCAGTCAGCGTCCAAGAGGGGAGTCGGACACTTATGGGAGTACGCTGCGAATGAGGGATGATCAGCAGCGTGAGGGGATCCCTGGCCTTGTTACCGTGCACGACTGGATATCTCCTCCTTGCAAGTAGTTCCTTTCGTGCTCATCGGTCGGCCATTATACCCAAGCTTGACATTCCTGTCAACCCTGACATCGCGTTTCACCCCTTGTTGGAAGGTATCGTATAGATTCCGTGGGGTTATCGTCGTGTTTCCGTCAGGCGAACCGGGGAATAAAATGGCGCCTAAGTGCGTCTTATTGAGGTTGTCAGTAACCTGTTGGTCGGCGGCCAGTTGCCAGTTACCAGTGAACAGTAATCAGTAGATACTCTTGGTGATCACTGATCACTGTTTACTGATCACTTTTTACTGGTAACTTTGCACCACCCCGGTACTCATGCTACCATTTGGAAGTCATGAAGAAGCTTCTGATCGCCACCAACAACCCGGGCAAAGTGGTTGAGTACCGCGAGTTGCTGCACAGTTTATCGATCAAGCTCGTTTTTCCAGCTTTCGAAGGCATTGACCTGAACGTTGAGGAATCGGGCAGTAGTTTCGAGGAGAATGCAGTGCTCAAAGCTCGAGCCTTCGCCAGAGTCAGCCGGCTGCCAACTCTAGCCGATGATTCGGGCCTGGAGGTAATGGCGTTGGACGGTGCGCCCGGTCTTCACACCTCCCGTTATGCCGGCCCTCACGCCAGCGACGCGGACCGCTACCGAAAACTGTTGGCCGAGCTGGCCGGCGTGCCTTGGGAACACCGGCAG
>JBHHTZ010000098.1:0-9667 GCA_046753605.1 Anaerolineae bacterium | reverse complement strand
CACTGATTTCGCGCTCAATCAACCCGGTTTAACGGGTGTCGTAGTATCAGGTGGGCAGTTCGCTCTCGCTACGATTCCAGCGGCTCGGTGGTGCCCGGCCGATCCGCACACACGGCAGAAATGGGGGTCAACAATGAACCGCGTGCATCCCTTCGACAGGCCCTTCGACAGGCCCTTCGACAGGCCCTTCGACAGGCTCAGGACGTCGCTCAGGACGTCGCTCAGGACGTCGCTCAGGACACCGCTCCTGGCAGCCAGCGTTTTGCTCGCCATCGCCTTGTTGGTCACTATGCCGGCCACAGCCACGCTGATCTCCCCGGCCGGCACGTCCTCCCCGCTGCCCGCCAGCGCCCCTGTCAGCCCGGCCGAGTTCAACGCCAAAGCTGACACGGCCTCGGATGGGCCATCCCTGGCCGCAGACTCGGATAGCCTGTCCCCACCCGAGCACAGCGATGTTCGATCATTGCCGGCGGAGGTAGCCGACCTCCCTGAGCGGGTAGACTGGCGCACGGCCAACAGCGCCACCTTCGAAGCCAGCAAGGGTCGTTTCACCACGGTCATTGGCGCGGAGCCGCTCCACTACCAGGACGCGAGCGGCGACTGGCAGGTCATCAACCCGGCTTTCCAGACCGGCCGGGAGAGCTTCTACGTGCAGCACAACTCTATCCGCAGCCGGGCCGGCCTGCGCAGCGCCTGGCTCTCCGCCGCTGTGGGCCAGGCGGCCATTCGGTGGCAGGCGACGACCCTCGGCGCTGCTGGCATCGGCGGTGGCTTCACGGAGCTGGCCAACGTTCTGCCGGAAGCACCGGACTTCGCCGAAGTTCGCGACGGCGGGCGCGTCCTGCACTACGCCGGCGGCTGGAGCGACTCGCGGTTGGCCGAGGAAATCATCAGCACGCCCGGCAGTGTGGAACACCAACTGATCCTGGCCCGCGCGCCGCGTGCGGATGGGACGCCGGATTTCCTGGAACTGCGTGCCACGCTGGAGCTGCTGCCCGACGCGACGCTGTGGGCCGATGGCCGGCAGCGCACCACCGCCTTCCGCACGGCCGGCGCGCTCGAAATACGCGACCAAACCGACCATACCGCCATCATCCTCGATCCGGTGCGTGCCTTCGAGCAGGGATCGCCGCAGGTGGCCGTGGCCGGCGAGTATGCCGTGTCGCCTGGCGACAAACCTGGTCGATGGACGGTGGCTGTACGCACGCCCTGGTTGTGGTGGTCCGATCCCGAACGCCGCTATCCCGCAGTGATTGACCCCACCATGCACGTGCTGCGAACCACCGGCAGTGGCACCAACGGACTGGCCTGGGTGAGCGCCTCCACTGGCAACACTGACAACCCCACCCCAGACTACTATCAGCTTGGCAGCGTCGTTGTCGGGGCGGCTAACGGCTCGGCGAACTACCGGGGCTACATGCAATTCAACCACATGCCGGCCTTGCTCACCAACCACCCGATGAAAGTGGAAAAAGCGACGCTGGAGATCACCCCTCAGTTGCTGCAGCGGCCCGGCTATGAACATGACGCCGACGAGGGCCTCGATTGGAAAAACCACTCCATCTCCCATCCGGTGCGACTTGAGAGCATCAATCTTGATCAGATCTGCCCTGACCCTCTCGCTGATCCAAACTGCTTCTCGCTGCTAGACAACCGTCTGGCGGACACCACGAAGTTTGATTGGAACAATCGCCCACAGATTTCCTCGAACGCGTCGAATGGAACGCTGACCATTGGCCCAACCGTCAAAGGCGCCCCCGGTGAGACCTCGTCGTTCGATGTGACCCAGGTGGTCAAAGACTGGTACGACAAGAGCCCGCGCCCCAACCATGGGCCGGCCTTCATCCTGGTCAAGACCGACGCCACCTGCCCATACTCGAAGTCGTTCATGGACTCGAACAGGATCGAAGACGATTCCCCGTCGGTTCCCTTGTGCACCCGCTTCCGAATCGTGCCCGAAGGTGCGCAACTGCTGATCACCTACACCGCTCTGGAGCTTCAGGCGGGGAGCAATTTGCTCAACGCGCCTGGCGTGCCCAGCTACCTCGACGGCGTCTTCTCGGATACTAATCACCTGTACGACCTGAACCCGCCGGCCGGCCCGGCCCGCTGGCGCGCCGTCGCAGTCCGAGGGAATCACGCCGTCCAGGCAGCCACGCCTGTCCCGGTAACAGCCGGCGTCAACGTGAAGTATCAGAAAACGGCCGATTCACTGGAACTCCTTGCCGAAGGCGGCGCTTTCAAGGAAGAAACATCCTACGTGTTCATTGACGGCCACAACCCCAGCATCAGCAGTGAGACACTCAAGGCCGAGGTGTTCAAGGCAGAGGACAACTACTTCCCCGACGACCAACAGCGCAACTACCGCATCGAGTACCGGCAGGCCAATCTCTGGACCCCCACAACCGGTCCCCAACCAATACCCCAACCCGGCAACCCTGATGACCACTGGAGAACCGAAACGTTCTTCTTCAGTTCGGACCGGTTGATCGAGCTGCGCGAGTTCACCCTGGGCGCCAAATACACGGGCGGCATCAAGGTCACGACAACACCCCATCTCGATCTGGCACTTATCGATCCGACGAGTGGCGGACTCCAACAGGGCGTGCGCGGTTTTCACCAAGGCAACGAGGGCGTTCACCCCAACTTTAGTGCTCCCGGGAACGGGGAGGTGCGCACAAAGAATTTCGGGGGGCAAACGGCGAGTGGCTACTTCGCACTGGCCGTGATCAACAGGGATCGCCCCATCGCAGCTCCAGGTTTCCCCGATCGCGCTCTCGTCTACACCGTCACGGTGTCTATCCTGGCCTGCCCTCCGGGGACGATCCCGACAAATAAGTACGAATGCCAACCGGTCATCTTCCCCCATGATGATACGCTGCCTCCGCCCCACAACTTCAACACGCCTTCGAAGACGGCACTTGGGCTGACCGTTTATAGCGAGGGAGGTTTCGACGAATCTCCTCCTAACGGAGCGACCTGGTGTACGACACACGAGCAGTCCGGCACCCCGTTGATCGGTCCCTTTGGCCCCCTGCAGAACCGTCGGTGGATCTACGTAGCCCAGGGATCGGTTTGCTTCAATGAAACGGCCAAGACCCTCTACACGACACCCGAAAGTGGTGTTGGTCTGGCCTATAAGCATCCTGACTCGCCTTTCCCCGATGGCACCGAGCGTGGTCAGTGGACTCCTATTGACGGGATCTACGGCGATGCCCTGGCCGAATGGAATCCACCCCCCATAGAGAACACCGGCTACGTAGAGTGTACGCATGACCCCTGTACGGCGCTCCAACCAAAACCGACCACGCAGCGGCGGCTGATGCCCTTCGTCCTTTGGGGGAGCAGCTACACGTCTTTGGCCGATTACATCACGACAGATTCGCAAGCAGGCGGAAAAGCGATTGGTCAGGGCAAATTAAGCGTACCTGTCGCCGTGGATACGAAAGACCCACCTTATCCCATAAGCTGGGACGTCTCCTGGGAACTGTATCCGGATGCCAGCTTGATCTCCGAGCTCGTCTACTCTTTACGCTACCAATTCAATATCCAGGCAACACAAACACCAGGGCTGTCCTCGCCGGCAAACCTGGCCAGCCTCGAATTGCGGATCCTGGACGGACCTGATGGCCTGGCCACCGGCAAGATTCTGACCTTCGACAACGTCAAGAAGAACGACGGTCCAACCAACAAGCAGCTCCAGGCTCCTTATGCTAAAATTACGCAGCCTGGAGGGCTGGGTGGGGCGACGAAGAGGGTGCAGGTGGTCGTTCAGCCGCCCGGTGAGGCGCGTCGCATGGCCATTGACGACCAGGATCCCGTCTCTAAGAACTGTGGTGCGAGCAAGAGCTGTCTCGACCTGCGGTTGCCCGAGTACCAGTGGAACAATGGCAACGACGAGGTGAAGCTGTGGGAGCTGCCCGACGTCACGGTGCAGGGGACAGCCGGCACCGTCATGTTCAGCCAGGCTGGCCGGCTGCTCGTCTTCAGCAAGGATCACCCCAACGCCGGCGCTCTAGCGCCCCAGGTTGAACAGTCCTTCAGCTTCGATACCTGGGGAGCCACCGTCAAGGTCACGGAGGAGACGTGCGGCAGCAACGAGGTGGTGACGGTGGTCCGGGGTGAGGCGGCCATCGCTCTGCCCATGCTGGGAAACGACGGCAGCAGCGGAGGGCCGCCGGCGCCCCCGTCGGTCCAACTTGGCTTCAAGCTGTGCGAGACCCGGCTCAATCAGGCCAAGCTCGTTCTGGACATCGCCCCAACCTACATCCCGGCCGGCGCCACCGGTGTCGGAGTTGACCTCATCGGGGGTGAAGTGATCATCGGCCCGGACCACACCGAGATCACGATGCAGATCGGCTTCCGCTCGGTGCCGAGTGACGCGGTGCTCTCCAACGGCCACGGCCAGGTCAAGATCGACACGCGCGGCCTGTTCGAGCTCCAGGCCGGCGCTACCATCGTGGGTGAACTCGACGCCGATCTCCTGCTCCAGGTGGCCTGGGAGCCCCTCGACGTCCTCGTCAAAGCCGACATCACCGCCTTCGGGATCATCACCGGCCAACTCAAGATGCACACCTGGGTCGGCCAGGGCTGGCAGGGCAAGTACAACTGGCTGCCGGCCAACAGTGATCTCCACTTCACGGGCAGCATCAAGGCCACCCTCTTCATCAAAGAAGATGCCGTCATCGAGTGGGTGCCGCCCTTCGACATTTACATTTCCATCAAGATCGCTTTTGGCGAGTTCTGCAAAAACGACAGTTGCACCGCCTACGCGTGGGGCATGTCAGGCGTGCTCACCGTCGCCGGCTTCGACGTGGGGCTTTATGTTGATGGTGACGGTCCCGATCTGATCCTTGGCTCTGACGACCACGTCCTGATCGACGAATTCGGCGGCAGTATGCAGGCCATCAGCTTGAGTACCCACCCTGGAGAGATGGAGCTGGCGGTTCGCCCATCGCCGGCTCGTACTACGGCGCCCCCGCCCCCCAAGCTGACTCAGATCGAACCGCCGGGCGCTCTGCAGTTAGCCCTCATCAAGCCGATAAAATCACCGGTCGAGGACTGGACCAAGAAGTCCCCGGCGACTCAGGGCTGCGACACGAAGAGCACGCCCATGACCCACACCTGCCCGTTCACCATCGCCGCCGGCGCAGCCGGCCGGGCCCTCTTCTCTGTCGGGTGGGTGAACGATGACCTGGCGGTCACGCTGATCAAACCGGACACCACCGAAATCACGGGGACGGTTCCGGGCGCTGTCGTCACCGACACGGTCTCCGTGACCGGCAAGCGTGTAACCTTCGCCGTCACGCCGACGAGCGGCGAGACGCTGGAGGCCGGCACGTGGCAGATTCGGCTCGTCGGACCCGGACTGAATAACCCCAACTCGAACATCCAGCACCACTACACCATCCTCTTCGCCACCGACCCGCCTCCGCCTACCCTCAATTGGATCAACCCGATCAGCCAGGTTGACGGCTCGGGACAGGTCACGCTGCAATGGAGTGCCCTGCGTGCTTCGCAGCCAATCACCGAACGACTGGAGCTGTTTTACACGCCCCTGGCTGCCAAACCGGTGACGGATACCGCGCTGATCAGCGCTACCATGATCGCTAACGGCATCCACGCCTCGGATGGCAGTTTCCTGTGGGATACTTCGGGGCTGGCCTCGGGTGAGTACGCAGTCGGTGCACGCATTGACGACCACCACCACGGCAATGGCCACATCGTCTCCTGGTCGCCTGGCTCCGTGGTCATCACCGACACCACGCCGCCGCCGGCCCCGGTCGTCGTCGGGGAAAAGATCCTGAAGGATGCGCTGGTGGTCGTCTGGCAGCGGGATAACACGACCAAAGACCTGGCCGGCTACCTGATCGAGTACACCTACCCGGCCTGGGACAACCAGCACCTGATGCGGGTTAAGCGAATTCTGCCCAGCGCGCACTCCAAGTGGTGGTGGCAGAATCTAACCGAACAGGCCCGGCTCGGGGGGCTGCTCCAGGGCTATGCCACCACCTACTGCGTCCGCGCTTACGATGCTTCCGGCAATGTCAGCGACTGCACCCCCGTCACGGTGACGCTGGACAGGCCCGACCGGCCGCTGGGCCCGCCCCGCAATCTGGAGGCCGGCATGGTCCAGAACCCGTTCGGTGGAGGCGCGAGTTTGCGGGTGGTGTGGGACCCGCCGGCCACCGGCGGCGCAGCCGGCTATCTCCTGGGCTACGAGCCAATCGGCTGCCAGGTGCCGGGAGGTAACGCCGTAGCCACCCAGGGACCTTCGCTGATAGACGTCGGCAACGTGCTGGAGTACGCTCTCACCGGCCTCGCGGACGGCCAGCGATACCTGATCACGGTAGCAGCCTACGACGCCGGCCACTACGTTGGGCCGGAGGCTACCACTACGGCCATGTACGCTGATCCGACCGACAGCAACGCCGACGGGCTGCGTGACGCCTGGGCGGCGATCTTCGGCGTGACGGGCAGCGCGGGCGATCCGGATCAGGACAGCCTGACAAACCTCGAGGAGTTCGACCGGGGCACATACCCCACCAAGGCCGACAGCGATCAGGATGGTTTCGACGACAACGTGGAGGTCGATGCCGGCACCGACCCCTGCGGCCCGGAGCATCCACCCCATCACACCGGGCCCAAGCTCACCCTTGCCGGCCAGAACCTGTACAAGTTCGTGACGTCGAGCAACGGCCCGTCGATCAACCCACAGAAGCTTCAGGTTTACAACTTCGGGGCCGGCATGCTGAACTGGACAGCCTCCAAATCAGCTTCGTGGATCACCCTCAGCGCTACCAGTGGAGATGCACCTTCGGAATTGCTGATCGGCGTCAATCCGAAGGGGATGGCCCCTGGTCGCTATCAGGGCATGGTTACGATCCACACTTCCAGCGCCGCGGAGATGTCTGGTCTCCTCGCACCCGTTGCCAACAGCCGAGGCGAGACCGCGACGGTCGAGGTGAGCGTGCAGGTGCTCCCGCGCCGGCAGTTCTTCTCGATCTACCTGCCTCTGATTACACGGCGTGGCAGGGTGACGCAGCCCACGCCCACGCCGACCAGCAGAGCAACAGCGACCAGCACGCCTCCACCCACTGCGACAGATACGCCGACGGCCACCGCCCGGCCCACCAACACGCCAACGTGGACGCCGACCCCTTCGGCTACGCTCAGGGCAAGCGCCACGCCACGGCCAACCAGAACGCCGACACCGACGGCCACTGCTCGGCCCACCAACACCCCAACCCGAACACCAACGGCCACAGTCCCACCAACCAACACGCCCACGCCTTCAGCGACGCTCACGGCAAGCGCCACGGCCACATCAACCAACACGCCGACGCCGACGGCCACGGCCACGGTCACATCAACCAACACGCCGACGCCCACGCCGACAGCCACCACCCGACCGACGAGCACGGCGACTCCCGTGACAGTCAGCCTGGGGCCGGTCGCCGACGCCTACATCCTGTCGGCCGCGCCGGCGGCCAACTACGGCACCGCTGCCACGCTTTGGGTAGGCCGGCAGAGTGAGCGCGCCCTCAACCGGTCGCTCTTCCGCTTCGACCTGAGCAGCATCCCGAGCGACGCCACGGTGCTGAGCGCCGGCTTCCGGGCCTACCTGCTGCAGGGTTCCGACACACCGCGCGAACTCGACGTGGAGTTGAAGCAGATCGACACGATGTGGGAGGAGACGACGGTGACGTGGAGTACGCCGCTGAGCTACACCGGGATGGACAACGTGCTGGCAGTGGGTACGCCGGCCGGCTACTACAGTTGGGACGTTACGAGCCTGGTGCGGGCCTGGGTGAGCGGTGGCGCCAGGTCCAACTACGGGCTGGCGCTGTGGAGCGCGGACGAGGATTCGCAGGGCTGGCGAGGCTTCGCCAGCCGGGAGTACGCAGTCGTGGCTCCGCTGCCGCCGTTGTTGGAGGTAGTCTACCTGCCCCGAGGCGGTGGCGCGGGTAGCGCAGGTGGAGATGGAGCGCCGGCTGGGGCTGCGGACGCCGGTGAGCGTGGAGGAGGCCGGCCGCCGGCCGCGCTGGGAGCTCAAGGCACGGCGGGTGGTGGACCGCCGGCGAGCGTAAGCCGTCCGGGAGCCTTTCGGGTCAGGTACGAGACAGTTCGAGTCGTTCAGTGCCGGTCACTTGCGGGAGTGGCCGGCACTTTGCTTGAGAAGTGATACTGCGAGATTACGTCAACGCCTTGATTATCCCTACCCAGCATGGTATAATTTCCGTAGTCAGGCCTCTCCCTGACCCCGTACGAAGATGTGTGGAATTCACGCCCTGAGAAACAACAGCACGGGCCGCAATCCAGCCCTGAAAAGTGGAGTAGATCCAAAATGACAGAGATCAAGCGAGAGAGACGAGTTCAGGAGGATACGGTAAAGGAACCCCCGGCAACGTATGCTCGCAATACAGAAATCCCCACTTTCTTTGGACAGCCGATGCTGCGGGGGCGATTCACTGAGATTGACCCTGAGACCATAAACCCAGATACACCAACGTTGTTCTACAGTCATCCAAACGGAGACATCTGGGTTGGAGATGCCATCGCCTGGCTTCGTTCTCTGGAAAGCGAGTCTGTTGATCTGGTTTTTGCTGACCCACCCTATAATATCAAGAAAGCAGAGTGGGACACCTTTGAATCTCAACAGGCTTATGTTGAATGGTCATTGCAATGGATTGAGCAGGTTGCCCGCGTTTTGAAGCCAACGGGTACATTGTACGTTTGTGGGTTTTCTGAGATCCTGGCCGACATTAAACTGCCGGCCCTACGCTTTTTCAGAGGGTGTCGCTGGTTGGTCTGGCACTACAAGAACAAGGCCAATCTGGGCTCTGATTGGGGGCGATCTCACGAGAGCATTCTCCATTTTAGAAAGAGCAAGAAGTTCACGCTCAATGTTGATGATGTGAGGATCCCTTATGGTAATCATACATTGAAGTACCCTGAGCACCCCCAGGCAAAAACCAGTCAGTACGGAAAGGGCAAGAAACAAGTTTGGCATCCACACCCCAGGGGAGCCAAACCCAGAGACGTGATCGAGATTCCCACAACTTGCAACGGAATGCACGAAAAGACGCCCCACCCAACTCAAAAGCCAGAGGAACTCTTGAGAAAGATTGTCCTGGCCTCGTCGAATCCCGGTGATGTGGTCATAGACCCATTCTTGGGGTCAGGAACAACTGCCGTGGTAGCTGAGCAGATTGGGCGTAAATGGATGGGTTGTGACCTGTCCGTTGAATACTGCCAGTGGGCGGCCAAACGAATCGAATTGGTGGAAAGTTGGCCTGTGGAGAAGTGGATCGAGTACGATTTGGAAAACGCTCGACGCAGGCGGTCCATTCGATGACAATGATCACACTGGCTGATTTGCAGGCGAGTGTCAGAGACAAATCCGCCTTTGGCGAGCTGGCGCAGTACTTCACACTATGCCACGCATTCCTGACGCTCATTGAGGAAACGCAGCCAACCCGTATCATTTCACCCACGGATCACAACTACGTGTTCTACCAATATGATGAGGCTTATGGTCACAGAATCACACGTCCACTGAACGCGGGTATTTTCCTTGAATCGGCTGAGGACTTCAAGGCTGCTTTTGAGCGGTTTATGACATTCCTGGCCGATCTGAAAAGGCTGCAGAGGGCGATACTTGACC
>JBHHTZ010000097.1:0-9709 GCA_046753605.1 Anaerolineae bacterium | reverse complement strand
GCCAGCCAGGGCAGCATGAGGCCGGCGATAACCGCCTGGGCCACGAGCCATCGGCGCAGGAACGCCCACCGGTTTCGCAGCCGGCCCCACACCAGCACCCCCAAAACCCACACATTGTGCACGACAACGAAAACAATCGACAGGTAAATCGTGTACAACGCCGCCACCATCGACAAAACATAAAACCCCCACACTCCCCAATACCCAATATCCAATATCCAATATCCAGTCCCCAGTCCCTGGACCGGGACAGGTCTCCAATCTCTTTCATCTACAAGCTGCACCAACCAGTACGTCGCCATCATCCCCATCAACCCCGCCAGCATGTACATTCGCATCTCCTGGCTCCACCACACCTCGAAGCGGGACAGGGCGACCAGCAGCGCGGCCAACAGCCCTACTCCCCCGCACCTCCGCACCCCCGCACCCCGGCCCCCTTGCACCCCTGCACCCCTGCACCCCTGCTCCCATCGGCCCGCCAGTCGCTTGCCGAGCGGGTAGGCCAGAGTGACCGTCAACATCCCATAGATCAGGGTGATGTATCGGGCTGCAAACTCGCTCTCGCCGGCCAGCCGCGTCCACGACCACAAGAGCCAGAAATAGAGCGGTGGATGGACATCGCCGGCGGTCCACAGCGTGGTTCCCACGAAGCTCTTGCGCACCGCCCAGACGGCGAGACCCTCGTCCCACCAGATGTTCTGCGCGCCGAGATGGTAGGCTCGCAACGTGTAGCCGGCGAGTAGGATTAGCAGGAGGGCGAAGAGATGGGACCGTTTCACGGTTGCTAGGGGTTAGAGATTGGATATTGGGTATTGGATATTGGAGACGTGTCCCGGTCCAGGGATTGGGGGCGGCGGTGGCGGATCAGGAAGGTGGCGCCGGCCAGGGCGAAGATGAGGGAGAGGATGGCCAGAATCTGGCGCGCCAGGCGGTCGTGGGTGCGGCGGACGATGACGGCGTCCAGGGCGATAGTGCCGTCCACGACGTTGAGTTCAACTGTGTGCCGGCCTGGCGACAGATGGCTGGCAATTGGGACCTGCTTGCCTGCCAGGAGTTCAACCAGCCGGGGTTCTCCCCCATCGATGACGATTTGCGCGGCGCCGGCACGGCTCCCAGGCGCTGCCTCGATGGTCAGACCTGATCCCTCGAAGTCGAAGGTTACGCTGTCGCCGCGTGTGCCGGCCCGGAAACTGCCGAGGGACGCCTGTGGGTTGTGTTGGATTTGCCAGGTGCCGGCGTAGTGCAGGGCGGGGTGGTCTTCCTGGTGGAATCCTGCGGGCACGACCGGCGGCTCCGAGGCCAGCTCTGCCAGGGCGTCGAAGGCCGGCGCTGGCCCCCAGTCCGGTGAGACCAGGCCGAAGTAGAACCAGTCCTGGTTCTGCTCGCTCCAGTCGGGCCGGCGCAGGAACCAGGCGAAGAGTGGACCCACAAAAGGCCACTCGTTGTTGGCGCGGCGATAAGCGTCGACCAGGTAGCGGGCCTGCTGTTGGCGGGTGACACGGCCAAACACCGTCGGGATGTTCGCTGGCACGGCGGCCCAGCCCATCTCGGTGACCCAGATCGGTTTGTTGGCACGTTGTCCTGAGCTGTCATCCTGAGCTTGTCGAAGGGCTGCCGAAGGGTCGCCGTGCCGCACCATGATGTCGCGCGTCAGCTCGATCCGGCTGAAGTTAGCCCGATCGCGGCTGGCGCGCCGGTCGGTGGGGCCGGTCCACAGGCCGAAGGCCTGAGCGCCGAGGACGTCGAAGGAGTCGCCGGCGCCGGCCGCGTACATCCGTTCCAAGAACAGCAGGTCGCTCATGTTGCGTCCCCCTGGCTCAATGTTCTGGGCCAGCGCTGCACTGACCACCGTTGCCTCGGGACAGGCTGCCTTGATCCGCCGATAGGCTGTGGTCAGCAGCCGGGTGTAGGCCTCCGGGTCTACATCTTGCTCGCCCCACTCGGGATAGATGTTTGGCTCGTTCCACACCTGATAGTAGTTGATGCGGCCGCAGTAGCGATCCGCGACAGCCGCGACAAAATCGCCGAAGTCCTCGAAGTCGTCCGGCGGTGCCAGGGCGCCGATCTCGTCGCCGGCGGCGCGGGACCAGGCCGGCGGGTTGTCCAGCCGCGTCAGAATCTGGATGCCGTTCTCCTCGGCCAGGTCCACGATGCGGTCGTACTTGCGCCAGGCCGGCTTGTGAGGCTCCGTGCGGCGATCCTCGAAATCTCCCTTGCCGTGGATTTCGATGTCTTCCCACGGGAATTCCTGGCGAATCCAGCCGAAGCCGGCAGCGCTGAGCATTTCGATCTGCCGGCTCGCGTTCTGCTCTTCAGCTTCGAGTTGCAGGAAGGTGTTGACGCCGTAGGGGTTCACATCGACGTGGGGCAACGGCACGAAGGCGTCGGTCTGTGGCGGTCGTTGGGTAAGCCAGATGAGGGCCAGCGCGCCGACCCCTTTCAGTCCCTCGACGGTGTTCTCCTCGCCAGTCAGCCCGTACAGTCCGCCGGCCAACGTGGGGGTGAAGGCGGCTATCAACACGGCGAGAAGAATGATCGCCAGGAGAGCAATCAACAGAGTGCGACGGATGGTTTTCGGGTGTCGGAGTGAGGTAACAAGCTGCGTTCTCATGAGATGGAGGAGATAATCGTTCAAGCTGTGTCTGACAGCCGTAGCCCCAGGCTCTTGCCCGACCGCCGGGACCCACTGGCGGGCAGGTCGTACTACTCCGGCGCCGGCATGGCCTGGTAGAAGCCGTTCAGGTGCGCCAGTTGGATCGGGGTGTCGAAGAGGCAACTGAGGTTTTCGCTGGTGAGGATGTCGGATTTCTCGCCATCGGCAACCACTTCGCCGTTCTTCAACAGGACCACACGGGATACCTCTGGTGGAATCTCGTGAATGCGATGGGTGACGAGAATGATGGTCTTGCCATCCCGCATCAACTGGCGAACAGTCTCCAGGTACTGGAAGCAGGCCTTCAGGTCGAGACCATTGGTCGGCTCGTCCAACACCAGGGCGTCGGGGTCGTGAATGAGCGCGCGGCCAAGCAGGAAGCGGCGTTGCTCGCCGGCGGACATTTCGGCGAACACCTTGTCCTTGATCTCCGCTACACCGAGTATGTCCATGACGTGGCCGGCGCGCTCCTTTTGTTCCGGGCCGAACCACTGATGGGGCCACGTCCCGATACTGGAGTAGTACCCCGACAGGATCACATCCACGCCTCTGACATGGTCCCTGTACTGACGTTGCAACTCATGAGACACGATGCCGAAGCGGGAGCGCAGGTCCCACACGTTCCAGCGCTCCCGCCCGAAGATCCGCACGTAACTGCCGTCGCGGCGCACCGGATAGAGCTCCCGCGAGAGCAGCCTGAGCAGCGTCGATTTGCCGGCGCCGTTGGGGCCGAGAATGGCCGTGCTGCATTCCCGAGGTATCTCCAGAGTCAGACCATGGAATACCCGCGTCGTTCCGTGGTAAACGGTGGCGTTTTTGATCTCAATGATGTTCTGCATGGCAGTACACAATATCGCAAACCCGGATCGAGTCGCTTTCGGCGCCAGTCGGTCGGGCCTTTCGCCGGCGGGTCAGTTCCTTTTCTTTCGGTAGCTGGGAACCTTCATGGCGAAGATTGTGCAGCGTGATCGGTCCAGCATCCGAGAGCGCAACCGCGCATCGACCTCCTCTAGCGTTTCGTTCATGGTGATGACGGTGGGCAGGCGGGCGTTGTAGCGGTGGTCGAACAACTGGTACAGCTTCTCTCGGGCCCAGGGCGTGGCGCTCTGCGTCATCAGGTCGTCCAGAACGAGAAAATCGGCCGTCCGCACCTGTTCAAACAACTTGTCGTACGATACCAGACTGCTGGGGCTGAATGTGGCGCGCAGGTGGTCCAATAGATCAGCGACAGTGAGGAAGATCGGCGGATAGCCCAGGTCGGCCCGATGGTTGGCTATGGCGGCAGCCAGATGTGTCTTTCCGCAGCCATACGTTCCCGTTAGAACCAGCCAGCCGGCAGGGTTTTCAGCGTAGTTGCGGGCTACGCTGAAGGTGCGCTTTAGATTCTCCCGCTGTTCGCGATCCAGTTCCCCGGTCCGCATGTCGAAGTTGTTGAATGTCTGATCTTGGTGCAGGCTCAGGCTGCTGAGTTCCGAATCATCCCCGCCGATGCCGGCGCGCCGGAAATCCGGCGCCAGAATGGTGCAGATGGCGGACAGCGATGAGTCGGCCATGCGGGATCGCAGACGCAAATCGATTTCTTCGAGTTGGTGATTGGTCGTGATGACCGTCGGCAACTGGGCGTTGTAGCGGTAGTTGAGAATCTGGTACAGTTTCTCGTCGGCCCACACGCTGGCGGCGTGTGTTCCCAGGTCATCCAGAATAAGCAGGGGTATGGTCTTCACGCTTTCAAAGCGTTCGTCGTACCGGACTTCGCTGGTCGGGCTGAAGGTCGCACGCAAGTGGTCCAGGAGATCGGGGACGACGACGAATAGGGCCGGATGGCTACGTTTGATCCGATAGTTGGCGATAGCAGCCGCCAGGTGGGTCTTGCCGCAGCCGTAGCCACCCTTGAGGATGAGCCAACCGCTGGGGTCCTCGGCAAAGCTTTGGGCTTGTGTGTACGCCTGGCGCAGGTTTCTCTGTCTCTCAGGGTTCAGTCCGATGCCATCGGGGAGAAAAGAGTCGAAAGTCATGTGCGACAGCATGCCCAGGTTGCTGGCTTGGCGCAGATCGGACAGGCGCGTGGCTTCCATCTCCTCTTGCTTGCACTGACACGGGATGGCACGGCCAAAATCAGGATGCCCGACCGGCACGTCCCGCGTGATGAAACCAAGTCCGTGACAAGTAGGACAGGTATCCCCGCCGGACTCGCTGCCCCTGAAGTCGCCGTCCTGGCCGTCAGTGCTCAACGTAGTCGGCGTATTGGCCCGAGATATATCGCTCTGGATCTTCTTGAGATACTTGCCGATCGGTTCCATCGTCTCGTCCTTCGGTTGCCCACCTCTTCAGAATGCCACGGACATAGACCCACTTGCGCACATTTTGCTCTGCGGCGCGGTGGAAGGCGTCCTCGATCCACTCGGCGGGATAGGTTTGCTCGGCATCCCGCAGTTGGTCGGCGATGAACGGGGTCATAACGCCGATGTTGCGCTCGTATAACACGAATATGTTCGGGCGCTCCAGCTCGACGGGGACTTCCGCGGGCTGCAGGCCGGCCTCCGGCAGCGCCAGCTTGCCGGCCCGGATGCGGTCCACTGCCCGCCGGCCCTGGGCGGTGTTGGCGAAATAGAAGATGGCAGGGCTGGATGGCTGGATGGCTGGATGGCTGGATGGCTGGGTGGCTGGGTGGCTGGATGACTGGGTGGCTGGATTGTCGTTCTGCGCGGCTTGATTCCCCTGCTTCCTGGCCGCCTTGCGCTCTGTTGTGACCAGTTTGATCAGGGTGCCTCGGGCGACCGCCTGCTCAAGGCCGTCGTTCAGCGTGTCGAGGACTGGCCGGCCCAGCTCGTTCAGGCTCCGCAGGAGCGTGGTGTCGCCGGCCAACTGCTCGTGACTGACGCATCGCGGATAGTCCTTCAAGTGATACAACCGCCAGAAGATGTGCAGCGTTACCTTGAGCTCCGCCAGGTCGTCGATGAGCGGCAGCAGCTCGGTGAAGAAGAGGTTGGGCAGTGGTGTGTGTGCCACCTTGCCGGCGGGGAATCCTGGAAATGTCTTCATCTGCTTCTCAACGAATCCCATCCTACCGCTGGATATTGGAAGTTGGTAGACTACGCTTCTCTAGCGCAGAGTAGAGGTCCCGAATGCTTAGCCCCATCTCATCGGCGAAATACTCTAAACTGATCTCGCCAGTTTCGAACTGCCGGTACAGTTGCTCCAGGCGATGTTCAAAGCCCAGATCAATCAACTCTGCTATGTGCTGGCTGATGTCGTGAACAGCTCCACTGGCCTTGCGGTGCTCAGCCGACCTCAAGACTTCTTCTTTTACTGGAACCACAACTTTCGGCATCCTACGCCTCCTGCAGCTTCTCCAGGGTATGCTCTATCAGCCCAACTCGATAACGCGGTCGGACCACTTCGAGGACAGATCGCGCCAGCTTATCGGTTAACACTCTCCGGCTAACCAATTCAACTACCAGATCAGGGAGCATCCACGCCTCTAGCCCCACTCGTGTCGCAACAATAAACGCCAGGTGATCATCCGTAACAAGAGCCTCTACGTCTGGATTCTGGCCACACAGCTCGATGCTGTCTCGCTCTCCATCCCCCATTGAGTACTGCTCTAGATGAGAATCCCAGAGGCGTGCGCTGATGCTCATCACATGAATTTTGCCGGCCGCTATGCGTTCACCTGCTGCCACACCATCGGGGTACTTGGCACCCAGTACGGCCACCTCCTCCTCAACGGAAGGTGGTATCAGTATCTTGCAGCCTTTGAGCAGATGGTCCACTACCAGTTCGCCCTGAGTTTCAAACTTGCATGCTGTGATCAGGGGGCCGGCATCAAATACCACGTTCACGGCGTCATCTTCTTTCATCGGGTGTCGGAAGCGGCTGGTGACTACTGGACCTGGAAGCTAAGCACTACTGGCCTGAACATTCAGACTTCTACCGGTGTCGGCGCTCGATAGAGGTTCACGAACTTGGCCTGCTCTGCCAGGAACGCCAGCTCAATCTTGCCGGTCGGGCCGTTGCGGTGCTTGGACACGATGATCTCCGCGATGTGCTTCTTATCGGTGTGCTCGTTGTACATCTCGTCGCGGTAGATGAACATGACGATGTCCGAGTCTTGCTCAATGCTGTTGTGGACGATAATGTCATTGGCGACAAAACTATGCGGACCCGGCACTGTCAAGTCGTAGACTTCGGTTTCGCCGTCTGCTTCGATTGAGACAATTTTATCCCAGTAGATATCGCTTTCGGCTAGACGAGCCACATCGCTGGATTCCACAGCTTGGGCAATCCGCGTCGCCCGTTCTCGGCTAACGTTCTGCTTATAGAGCGTCGTGCCGCAGTAGGCATTTCCCAGCCTCGCCTGCATCTGCCGCGATGTGATGCCATGCTCTTGCATGGCTGGCACGACGTGTGGCTGCTCAAACACAGCCTGAGGGATGTATTTCTCATGAGATCGTAGCCCCCAAACACCTAACTCGTCGAGCCACTCTGATACTGCGCTTCGTACATTGTGAGTGTGGTGACGCGTTGATGCCAGGTATACCTGATACCACCCCCGCTCCTTTTGGACACGGGGATTCACCTGGTCGCCAAACACTTTGCGTGACAAAGAGGCAACTAGCTCTGCCAGGTCTTTCTCTCCCGTCGTGTACTGGATCGCATGCGTGGGGAGAGTACAGCCATCCCCGATTAGGTGACCTAACAAACTAAGCTCGGCGTTGGTCATCGATTTCAGGGATGAACTGGCCAGCAAACGTGGCAAAGCAATACGCCCACCTACTTTCAGCTCATCTAACCGCTTCCACCCCTCGAACGTACGGAATTTGTGATTCGCTGTTGCACGAATGGAGCGTCCCAGGCGAGTCTCTATGCGGTAGACCGGTTTTGTTCCTGTCGGAAAAACGCGATTGACAACAGCTTGCTCGAGTTCAAGACGGTCTTCGTTCATCGCCCAGACTGTGAAGCCCGATTGCCCAACCAGTTCCTGGATGGGGACTCGCATCCCGTTGTCGGCAAGTGTCACAAGACTCTCTCCCGCGAGACAGCCGCTTTCCCGCAGGTCTGATAGAATGGGGCGCTTGTCGTGCCGGCCTTCGACGGCGCGCGAGAGCTGCGAGGCGGCGATCACCGGCACCTTCAACTCGCGGGCCAACCCTTTCAACGCCCGCGAGATGTATGAGATTTCCTGCACCCGGTTCTCCGTGCGGACGCCGGAGCGCATCAGTTGCATGTAGTCCACGATGATCAAGTCCAACTCCCGTTCGGTGGCCAGCCGGCGGGACTTGGTGCGCAGTTCCATCGTGGAAATGGCCGGCGTGTCATCGATGTAAATCGCCGTGTCTGACAGCAGGCCGATCGCCCGAGCAATCTGCTCGATCTCGTCATCGCGAATTTGGCCCACCCGCAGGCGCTGCGAATCAATGCCCGTCTCGGCCGAGATCATGCGCTGGGCCAGTTGCTCGGCTGCCATTTCCAGGGTGAACATGGCTACACATGCCTTGCGCTCGACGGCCATGTGTTGCGCCAGAGAGAGAACGAACGACGACTTGCCCATACCAGGCCGGCCAGCGATGACAATCAGGTCTGACGGCTGCAAGCCGCTCATGAGCTTGTCCAGATCGGCGAAGCCGGTTGGCAGGCCGGACATCTCGCCCTGATGTTCGTACAGGTATTCGATCTGGTCGAAATACTCGCTCAGAATGCGGCCGATGGGCCGCAAATTCTGACCAATCTGGCGCTCAGAGACTTGAAACAGGATGCGTTCCGCTTCATCGATGGTGGTCTTGACATCTTCGGACTCTTCGTGGGCCAGCGCGGCGATCTTGCCGGCTGCGCTGATAAGCCGGCGCCGGATGGCAGTAGATTCCACGATGTGCGCGTAGTACTCCACGTGCGCCGAGGTCGGCACGCGGCTGATGAGGGAGGTCAGGTAGGCCTGCCCGCCGACGTCGTCCAGTTGACCATGGCGCTCCAGTTCGTCGCTTACGGTCACCATGTCGATAGCCTGGCGCCCCTCGAAGAGTCGCAGAATCGCCCCATAGATCAACCCATGACTCTCGCGGTAGAAGTCGTCCGGGTGCAGGGACGAGGCGATCTTCATAATCGCTTCATGATCAATGAGTAAACTGCCGAGAACGGAAACCTCGGCATCAATATTCTGAGGAGGGAGCCTATTCGCGGTCATCGGTTTTCCTCTTGAGCGGAACGCATGTTCTAAGCATAGTCCCGGAGGCGGGCAATGTCAAGCCGGGGCTGGAGCCGGTCAGCCGTGCGATGTGGTAGCTTACTGAAAACAGACGCCCGCCGCATGGCGAGCGCATGACATCCAAGACGGCCTGAGGAACGGGCAGGAGGCCGGCCTTCGGCACATCAGGTGGATGGGCCGCTAGTCGTCATCGCTCTCTTCATCCGCGCCCAGGTTCCCCAGGTCCAACGTTTCGACGAAATCACGGAAGACACCCAGTCTCTCTTCCTCTTCTGGTGTCAGGCTGCCCTCTCCATGGAGTTCCTCGTCCTCCGAGGGCTCCACGCCGGCTCGTTCCATGACGGCTTCGACAACGTAGATAGGTACCTGCACGCGGACGGCCAGGGCGATAGCATCGCTGGGGCGAGAGTCAATCTCCGAGTGGCGACCGTTGACGTCCATCACGATGCGGGCATAGAAGGTATCTTCTCGCAAGTCGTTCACGAGGATGTGAGAGATTTCGCCTCCCACCTCATCAACTATGCGCTTGAGCAAGTCGTGAGTCAAAGGTCGAGGAATGTCTACCCCCTGGAGCGCAATGGTGATCGCATCAGCCTCAAAGGGACCGATCCAGATAGGCAGATAGCGATCGCTGCTCAGCTCTTTGAGCACAACGACACGGTGTTGAGATATGAGACTCACACGTATGCTGTCGACAGTCACCTCGATCATCGACACCGCTCCTTTCCAGCATATCCGGCCCCCCCTCGGCACTGGAGACCATTATACCACAAGACCCATTCACCTCCAAACAGCTCACGGCGACCGTCATGAGTTGGGGACAAGATTCTGAGCCAACTCCAGGGGCCAGGCGA
>JBHHTZ010000096.1:0-9769 GCA_046753605.1 Anaerolineae bacterium | reverse complement strand
CTCCCCCAGATTTTGGGGGAGGGGCCGGGGGAGGGGGCCTACGCATGGCTAATCTAACAATGTCAAGGTAGTAACCTTCAATCTAGTATTGCGTTTCCCGCCCCAGAGTCATCAGGGCCAGGGCGAGATCCCGGCCGGCCTTTCCCAACCTGTCCGCCGAGACCGTCTCCAGCGTGTCCGCCGGCGTACGGGAGGTCGCCTGCCAACCCTGCCAGCTCAGGCTGATGTCGGGCGCCTCCTGAGCACTCTCGCGCGAGCTTTTCTCCTCGAACACGGTGCTGATATCGACCGGCTCGCGGGCACGGCTGGCCCGCACGCCCATCTGCCTGGCGGCTGTTCCAAAGAGGTTGGCCAGGCGCTGACTGCCGCCGGCTGAGAGAACCAGGCCGTCGCCCTGGCCCGCCCCCAACCCGCGCAGGCGAATCACCGCTTCGACATCGAACGCGCTGGAAAATCCGTACTTGGCCTTGAGGAATTCCGCTGCCTCCGGCCGGTTGACCTCCTTGCCGCCCTCCAGCCCCTCACCGCTGTAGGCCACGAAAAGGAAGGTCTTGTACGGCTGGTAGCCCGTCTCCTGCATCGTGTGGATCGCCTCCAGCATCACGGCCACGCCGCTGGCGTTGTCGTTGGCGGACGGATAAGCGCCATCAGGCCCGGCCGGCGGGCTATCGTACTGGGCGAGTACCACGATCATGCGATTGTCCAGTTGAGCGGAAGTGCCGGGCAGGTGGCCGACCACGTGGCGGGCCGGCGACTTCTCGTGAACTGTGCCCTGCACGTCCATGGAAACCGTCACGTCCGTGGACAGTTGAAGAAGCTCATCCTGGCCCAGTTCGTCGGCCATGCGGCGCAGATCGGCTAACGTGTATCCCGTTCCTTTCAGCAGGCGGGCAGTTGTAGCCTCGCTGATCCGCATTACCGGGATGTCCTGGCCCTCGCGCCGGCTGGCGCCGGCGAATCCGACAGCAAAATCTCGCGGCGACAAGGTGTAACGCCGCGACACATCGGCCGGATCTTCGGCGACCACCAAGACGCCACCCCGAGGCGTCTCCTGCAAGTATGACGCCTCCTGCTCAGAGAGGACCATCACGACCGCATCGGAGAAGTTCAGATCTTTCAGGGCCGGATACGGCTGTCGGCCCCACGTCCTTTGCCGCGTCAGATCGCCCAGCGCGAGAAAGCGCACCGGGCCGCGTATCTGGCCAAGATTGCGATAGTAGCTCGGATACTCGGCGTAGTCCTGGCCGTAAACCAGCGAAGGGCCATCATCTTCGATTGTCATCTGTGGAACCGTGTCCAGGCTCTCGTAGGCCCGCGAGCGGGTCTGGAAGTAGGAATACTCCTTGCCGGCGGCCTGAAGTTCCAGCGCCTCGAACTGCTGAGCGATGTAGTCAGCAGCGACATTCATCCCTGGGCTGCCCAGAGCGCGTCCGTTCAGAGTCGGATCAGCCAGGTACTGCACGTGGGCCAGGGCCTGTTGCCCGTCGAAAGCGCCGGCCTGGCGACGGTAGAAGGCCACACTACCGCTGTTCTGTCGCACCCAGCCGATCCCCAGAACCGCCACCACGGCCACGGCCACGGTATAGCGGTTGACGAGCCGCGTCATGCCCACGCCGACGCCTTCGACCATACGCCGCACCCCTTCGCCAAACAGGTTAAACCCCAGGATGGCGACGAAGAAGGCCAGGGCCGGATAGATGCCCATCCAGGGATACCCCACGGCATAAGTGCGCACATTGCTCAGCAAAGCACCCCACTCGGGCACGTCGGAGTAGTGGTACCGGGGCATGTCGATAGCCAGCTCCGCGAAAGCACCGCCGCCAATGAAGATGCCGAGAAAACCCAGTTCGCCCAGGAGCATGAGCACCGCGCCCATCTCCAGCGCTGCGATAGAGATGAGGGCGGGCGCCAGGTTGGGCAAGACATGGCTCACGATGATCCGAGGCGTGCGCAAGCCCAGGGCCACCGCGCTCTCGATGAAAGGCTTGGGACGAATGGTCAACACTTCAGCCCGCACGTACTGCATGATCTCTCCCCAGCCGATGAAGCAGAGAGCGATTACGAAAGGACGCAGCCCCTGGCGGATTCCCAGGGCCAGCACGAGGATCATGGCCAGGAGCAGAGTGGGAAACGCCGCTATTGTCTCGGCTGCCCCCAGCAGCAGACGGTCCACCCAGCTTCCGTTTAGCCAGCCGGCCACGGCACCCAGGAAAAAGCCCAGCACCATGCGAGCGATGACGACTAGCAGGGCCAGGAGCAGGGTCTGTTGAGCGCCGGCCAGGATCAGGCTCATGACGTCGCGGCCGAGGGCATCGGCGCCCCACGGATACGTCTGATCGGGCGCAAAGGGCGGAACAACGAACTTGCCATCCTCGAAAACCAAACCGTGGGTGGTATAAGGACTGTGCGGCGCCAGGCGTGGCCCGAACACAAAAACGACGACCAGGCCGGCGACCAGGATAGCCCCGACCATGAAGGGTAGATTGGCCAGCGTCCCGCGCAACCAGGCCCGCCGCCTCTCGGCCGCATAAGCCTTTGGAGAAAAATCGAATCCCCTTTGCCTGCGCTCCAGCACGGCACGGAAGGGGCTTGGGGGCGCCGTTGGTGGCTGTCGATTCAGCCAGTTCCGGAGGGGGTTGTCTAGAATGGAATCGGCCACTTCCGCCAAAATGGACTTGAGAGTCTCGAGCGGATTCGCCGGCCCTCGGCGCTCCCCATTGGCGGAGGCCTGCCGCAAACGTGGATTGATGAGCCGGTAGCTCGCCTCCAGCACGAGGTTTACCAGGATGAACAAGGTCCCCAGGCAGAGGACCAGGATCACCGTCAGGTTGTCATCCTGACGAGCGATACCTTTGAGCAGGTTGAAGCCCACGCCTGGCCAGCCGAAGAAGAACTCCACCACCGGCAGACTGCTCAACGAGAAGCGGAGCGACAGGCCCACCGTGGTGAGGATAGGGATGGCGGCATTGCGAATCACGTGGCCGTACATCACGCGGCGTGGTCCCAGCCCCTTGCTGTGGGCAGTGCGCACATAGTCCTGATCCAAGACCTCGCCCAGGGATACAGAGGTGACGCGAAAGATCTGGGCGATAGGCCGGGCGGCCAGCACCAGGGCCGGCAAGATGATGTGCCTGTCCCAGCCAAAACCTCCAACGGGCAGAAGCGGATGGCCGAACGTCCGCGTCCAGCGGATCATGGCAAACTGGAGGAGCAGAGCCGCGAAGAAGCTGGGCACGGACACGCCGACGATGGAGATCAGGAGGACAGCCACGGACCAACCGGAGCGCCGGCGGCCGGCAGCCCAAATGCCCAGAGCGACTCCAGCCAGTGTCGCGATCAGCAAGGCGGCGGCCAGCAGTCCCAGACTCCTGGTCAGCATGGCCGGCGCCACCTCGGCGACGGGGATAGGACGAAGTGTGATGCTGCCGGCCGCAGTGAGACCCAGGTCGCCGTGAGCCAGCCGGCCCAGGTAGGCCGGCGTCTTTGCCGCCGCCTGCGCCAGCGCCAGGCGAAAAGCGGCGCCCCGGGCCATGTCCAGCCCGAAGTAGCTCAGGAAGATGATAGCCAACAGAACGAGGGCGCCAAACAAGATGCGCCGGATAAGGAAAGCGGCAACGCCCATCAGCGCTTCCACCTCGCTCAAAGGCAATGCTGCAAATATGGGCCGACGCTTGTGTAAACTTGTTCCCTCAATCTTCATCGGCACGTTACCGTCTTTGATGGGCGAAGGTCTCCTGACCGAGCCCGATTCGCCCCTTCGACAGGCTCAGGACGCCGCTCGGTCAGGAAACCTTCGGCGATCAAACATTCATATCGGCGTTATTCTAGAAGGCTCCATACACCAGAACACCGTACACCGCCATGGTGAGAATCGCATCCACCACCGTGTAGATGACCCAGAAGCCAAACACTGTGCTCTCCTCCCGACGATAGGCATAGTTCCAGGCGATGAGAAGCGCGAGCGCGGCGATCAGCGCCGGCGCCCCAAACTGCATGGCAGATGCCAGCCGCGCTGGGATGACAGGCAGCCAGGCGGACAATGGCACATATTCGAGGATGCCGGGCAGGACTGCCAGCTTGACTCCCCAGAGCACAATCAAGGCCAGGGCCAGGCTGACCAGCGTGCCGGCGTTGGTCAGGCGTGCTTCTACTCCCCGAAGCCGGCCAGTCACGCCAAACGCGATCAAGGAGGGCACGATCCAGGTCAGGGCAACGGGTAGCAGAGCAGCCCCTGCCAGGAGGCCAAACAGGGTCTCGGCGCCGAGCCGGCCGGCATCGTCGGGTGTGACTCCGCTCAGGGCTTCTCGCACATCAGGTGCAGTGCTGGCGAAATACACGACCCAGCCGGGCAGTTCCCCCTTCTCCAGCCAGGTAAGGTACAGGCGCCCCGCCTCATCGCTGAAGATGGCAGGGTGAGTCGAGCTGGCCGGCGTGAAGCTGAGCAGTTGGTAGCCGGTCGGAACGCCGTCCTGGAAGAAGACCGCACTTACCTGTGATTGCTGCTTCTGCATCAGATAGGCCAGCCGCGCGTGGAACGTGATGACCAGCTCCTGCGCTGATGCAGGATTGGCTGTTATTTCGGTGATGTAAGTGCCGCCTCCACGGAATTCTGATCCCAGTGGCACACGCGCGCCGGCTCGCAGGTCGCGGGCCTGAATCATCTCATAGGGAAGATCGTAGACGAACGGAACACTCAACGTATGGGCGGCCGATACCAGGGCAGGCTGACCCATCGGATAGTAGACATATTCTGCCCTCGCGGCGCCGGCATCGGACCCGCTGTAAAAAATCCTGGTCCAGAAAACGTAGACGTTCTGCCCATTGAGTCCCAACCGAGGACCCTCCAGAACGGTCGTGCCAATGGCGTGTGGTGCGGCCACGAGGGTCTGCTGATCTGCGCGATAAACGCCGGCGGGATAGGCGGCGTAGAAGAAGGGCTTGTTGCCGGCGCCGGGGGAGTAGTGAGACCAGACTGCGTGAAGTGTGCCGGCATCGTCATGCTGCACATCGGGGCGCATGCCCTTGGCATCCACCAGGAACGCTTCGCCCGTGAGGTCCCCAGGCGAGAGCGCGTACAGCCCGGGGTTGTCCCGAGGCCCTGCGTACCAGGCAGCTATCGATCCAGCCGCATCGCGCGCCACGTCGTAGTCATCGACTATCGTCTGACCAGACAGGCGAGTGGGCCGGCCTATCAGCGAGCCTGTGGCCGCCTCCGCCTGAACGTGGTAGAGAGCTCGATCGCTGAGCCAGAAGAGCTGCAAGACTTCTCCATCCCAGAGGATGTGCGGCTTTCGCGGTCGTGTGAGCTCAATTCCCTGGAAAGTACGATCCCAGATAACGTCTGCCCGTCCGTCAAGAGCAACTGCGCGAAGGCGGGGACCATCCGGGCCGGCGCTGACCAGGAAGAGGTAGATGTGGCCGGCATCGTCAAAGGCGACCGGTACCGGGTCTCCAACACGGGTGTTGTCCAACAGTTGGGCGCGACTCCACCCGGGCGCTTTGAGCCAGAGGCGCTGGGGTTGGCCAGCACAGGCAGTCAAGGCCAGCATCAGGACCAGAAGCCAAGCCACAGCGTGGAGACGCCGCCAGGGTGTGGTCATAACCTTCTGCTCTCGCGTTTGCACACAGCAAAAAAGGGAGGCATCCCCAACCCGCCGCCTCCCCGGAGGGCTTCATTCGTTTCCCGAATTCGCGCTATTCTTCTTAATTGATGGTCACATGGCCTCATAGGCTAGCGCCCGAGGCAGGCGTTCGTCAGCCAGCAGGGCTTCTCGTAGTTTCTCGCGCGCATAGTGCAGTCTGGACTTCACTGTACCAACCGGGCAATCCATGATCTCGGCAATTTCTGCGAGGCTGAACTCCTCCAGGTAGAACAAAACGATGGTTGCGCGATGGTGAAACTCAAGCCTGTCGATAGCCTCTCGCACCACCTGTTGCAGCTCGGTCTGTTCCATCACACGCTCGGGCAAATACCGGGGAGCCACAACCAGCCGGCCTACCGCTTCTTCCAGGCCGACCAGCCAGCGGACCCGCTTCGTCGCCCAGGTGTAGCTGAGGTTGATCGCAATGCGGTGGAGCCACGGCGCGATGGGCGCGCCGTCCCGCACCTTGTCAATGTGCCGGAATGCCCGCAGGAATGTATCCTGCAGAATCTCCTCGGCTGCCGCGCGGTCCCGCGTGATCGCCAGGGCAGTGCGATAGATCGAGCCCTTGTGCCGTTCGTACAAAGCCTCGAAGGCCTCGATGTCGCCGTCCTTGGCGCGGGCTATCAGTTGAGCTTCTTCGCTACCAGGCATGCTGTCTCCGGGGGCCGCCTTCAACTGCCAGTTATCAGTTATCAGTTATCAGTTATCAGTGTAGAATCTGATCACTGATCACTGATTACTGTTCACTGTTCACTGTTCACTGTTCACTGGTAATTGTACGCTTCTGGCAACGCCGTGTCAACTGCGGGCTAGTGGTTCGCGTCGCCGCTCCAGCGCAGGTTTGGATGCCGGGCGGCAGTTACCTCGTCCAGACGGGAGAGCGGCGCGTTGTGCGGCGCTTCCGTGACGATTTCCGGCGTCTCAGCCGCCTCACGAGCAATCTGAAGCATGACGTCCACAAAACTGTCCAACGTTTCCTTGCTCTCGGTCTCCGTCGGTTCGATCATAATTGCTTCGTGAACGATCAACGGGAAGTAGATTGTTGGGGCATGGAATCCGAAGTCCAGCAGCCGCTTGGCGATGTCCAGGGTGCGGGCGCCTTGCCTGGCCTGGCGTTTGCCGCTGAGTACGACTTCGTGCATGCAGGGTCGGTCGTAGGGCAGGTCGTACGCCTCCCGCAGCCGGGCCAGGAGGTAGTTGGCGTTCAGCACGGCGTTGCGGCTCATGGCTTCCAGGCCGGCCCGCCCTTGCTGCCGGATATAGGTGTATCCCCGCACCATGTTGGCAAAGTTGCCGTAGAATGCGCGTACGCGCCCGATGCTGAGGGGACGGTCGTAGTCCAGGTAGTATCCCTCGGCGTTTCGGGCGACGACCGGAACGGGCAGGAAGGGAGCAAGCGCTTCGGATACGGCCGTCGCGCCGGCGCCCGGCCCCCCACCGCCATGTGGCGTGGAGAAGGTCTTGTGCAGGTTGTAGTGAAGCACGTCGCAGCCGAGATCACCCGGCCTGGCAACTCCCACCAGCGCGTTCATGTTGGCGCCGTCGCAGTAGACCAGCCCGCCGGCCTGGTGAACCATCCCTGTGATCTCCAGGATGTGTTCCTCGAACAGGCCAAGGGTGCTAGGATTGGTCAGCATGAGGCCGGCCACCTCGTCGCTCAACGCCGCCTCGATGGCCGCCGGGTCCATGTTACCCCGCTCATCCGACGGTATCTCGATCACCTGATAGCCGCACATAGCGGCTGACGCCGGATTGGTGCCATGCGCCGAGTCAGGGATCAGGACGTATTTGCGGTGGGCATCGCCATTGTGCTGGTGATAGGCCCAGATGATGAGCATGCCGGTGAACTCCCCGTGGGCGCCGGCTGCTGGTTCCAGTGTGACGCCAGGCAGGCCGGCGATCTCCCCCAACACCTCTTGCAACTCATACATCAGTTGCAGCGCACCCTGGACAGTCGACGCATCCTGGTAGGGGTGCAGCCACGCAAAGCCAGGCAAACGAGCGGTCTCCTCGTTGATCCTGGGATTGTACTTCATGGTACACGATCCCAGGGGGTAGAAGTTCGTGTCAACGCTGAAGTTCAACTGCGACAGCCGGGTGAAGTGCCGGACCACGTCGAGCTCGCTGACATCGGGCAGCGGTAGCTCGTCGCGGACATAGCCGGCCGGCAGCGGAGCTTCAGGCACATCCAACTCCGGCAGGTAGTCGTTCACCCGTCCCGGCCTGCCGAGTTCAAACAGCAGCGGTTCAAGAATCTTGTCACGGTCCATCAGTCAGACTCCTTTGTCTCTCAGATCAGAACTGGCCGGGACGACGTGCAACGTGATGCGTGAAATGTGATGCGCGATGACTTCGTTTGATCCAGGTTCTCGCGTTTCACGTTTTGCGTTTCACGCTGCCATTCCCGCCTCGCCTCAGCAATCATCTCTTCGATTTCTTCATGGGTGTACTGAGCAACCAGCTCATCCCATTCCCGAACCAGGTGTTCCACACGATCGAATTCAGCGAACTGCTCTTTGGAAAGTAAGGCGATATCGCCCACTATGACACCTTTGAACCAACCTTTCCGCATACCAGCCAAGACGATATCATGCGTTGTCTTGAACTTTTCGGCAACTTTCTCGCTCGTATAGTATTCATCCAAGTGGGTCGCAAGTGCCAACAGAGTCACAAGGGCTGAAGCATCATCCTCGCGGTCCTCGGTCTTCAACTCCTCGCTGAGACGTTTCACGCGCTCAACGTCGATTGTTTGGAGACCCTCTGTCTTGATCATCAATCTCCAGTCTCCAATACCCAATACCCAATATCCAACTATCCGGCCCGGCCGACGCTACAACCTCTCCAACACTCGCTGCGCTGCTTCAAGTCCAGCGCCCAGGTCGAATTCATAGCCGCTGCGCTGCAAGCCGCGCTCGACCGCCCCCACCGTAGCCAGGAGGTCGCCGGCCGACACCGCGCCCATGTGACCCACGCGGAAGTACCGGCTGGCGATTTGCGGCAGCAGGCCGCCGGCGACGACCACACCGTCACTGCGAATCTTACCAAGTAGGCTACTGTCCACGCCGTCGGGGTAGTATACGGCCGAGATGGTCGGCGCGCGGAGGTCCGGGCTGGTGGGGAGTTGTCGCAACCCCAGCGCTTCTGTGGCGGCCTGGAATGCACGGGCAATGAGGCGATGGCGGCGGAAGCGTGCCTCCATGCCTTCCGCCAGAATGATTCTCAGGCTGACCTGCAATGCCAGCACCAGGTTGACCGGCGGCGTGGCGAAGTAGCTGGGCCGGCGTGCCTGGTAGGCCTGCATGATGGGGAGCCAATTTGCGAAGTCGGCGTAGTAGTTTCGGACTTCCACCTTTCGCGCTTCGAAGGCTTCCATCGCCTTGGGGCTCATCATTGCCAGGGCCAGACCTGGCGGCACGCCAACGGCCTTCTGGGATGCAGTCACACAGACATCCACGCCCCAGTCCGATTGTCGAAACTCGGCGCCGGCTGTCGCACAGACACCATCTACCACGCTGAGAGCGCCGTACTCTTGCGCCAATGCTGCCAGCCCTTCCACGTCCGCAGCCACACCGGTGGACGTGTCCACATGGGTGATCGTCATCAGCTTGGGGCGGGTGGTATCGAGAGCCTGCCCCACAGTGTCGCTGGACGGCACGCTGCCCGGCTCGGCCCGAATGACAGTCACATCCGCGCCATAGCGTTCAAGAATGTCGGCAAACCGGTCACTGAAGTAGCCGGTGCTGACAACTACCGCGCTATCGCCGGGTTCCACGAGATTGGCAGCGGCAATGTCCATGGCCAGCGTGCCGGAGCCGGCGATCACAAACGGCTGACCGTCCTCACTCAAGAAAACGTCTCGGAGACTGTCGAGGGCCTCGCCGAAAGCCTCCACGAACTCCGGCGAGACATGACTTGGGGTGGGCCGGCCCATGGCTCGCAGAACAGCCGGCTCGAACTCAATCGGCCCAGGGATCATCAGGAGATCGCGCTCACTCATAAAGTTGCCTCCCGGTGGGTCAGTGGTTAGTGGTCAGTGGTTAGTGGTCAGTGGTTAGTGATCACTGTTCACTGATTACTGGTTACTGTTCACTGATGTGTGACAGGGTATCAACAAGGTCATCGAT
>JBHHTZ010000095.1:0-9776 GCA_046753605.1 Anaerolineae bacterium | reverse complement strand
TCCGCCGGCAAGCAAGACAGCCATCGGGCACAATCTGCTCAACTTGACATAGAATGACCAACGGTATCATGAAGTGCCCGTGCGGGCGCCGGCTGAGAAGCAAGAGGCCGTTACCCGATTATTTCCTCAATCTTCATAAATGGGTTGTGGGCGGTGGATCCACCGCGCAGAGAGTGCGTTTTCAACGCACTTCGCAGTATCAGTCGGCGAGCCTTTCAACGCCTGAGCTGCGCTAGCCACTTGCGCCACCCTGCCCGGCGGTCGCGACGCCAGCCGGCAATCTCCTGGCGCGCGATCTCGTAACCCCGCGCGATTAACGCATCGGGCTCGCTGAAGTCCCAGAGGGCGACAGGGGTCGCGGCGCGCAAAACGATTCGATGGACGGGCACACCTCGCGCTTCGGCCAGGGCCAGTTCCAGCTCGAGCTGGCGCTGTTCTACCGTGGCCACCAGTTTCGCGACAAACGGCCCAAAGCCGTGCGCATCTGACTCGGTTACGCGGGGATCGGCAATGTCCAGCGCGATGACTTCCGTGGCTCCTTGAGTGAGGGCCGGCTCAATCGGGAGGTTGCTCACGGCACCCCCATCCATCAGCAGGTGGTCCTCCACTTCCAGGGGGTGTGTCCACGGGGGGATCGTTGTCGAAGCCAGCAGTCCTTCCAGCACCGACTGATCCGGATCATCCCCATACAGAATCGCCCGTCGTTCGTTCAGGTCGGCAGCTACCAAGATCAGTCTCGGTCCCTGGATGTCGGCGAAACGCAGTTCGGGGGTCAGGCCGTGAGTGACGAAGAAGTCTCGCATGCGGTGGTGGGACTGGACTCGCGGCCGATTAAACAGCATGCGCACGGTCAGCCACAGGTAATTCGCCGGCAACAGGTCGGCTTCGGCTGCGTCGCGCCAGGCGGCCTCCAACTCCTCCAGCGTCTGTGGCGTGAAGCCGCGCACGGCCACCAAGGCAGCGTTGGTCGCGCCGGCCGAAGTGCCTACCAGAAGGTCCGGTCGGATATTTGCTTCCAGCAGGGCGCGCAGCGCGCCTACCTGCAGCGCGCCACGGCCACCGCCACCGCCTAAGACAAAAGCTAGCATGATGATCTATCTCCGTATGTGAACGAATGATAGCAGATCACGCCAGCTTGGGCAACATGGAAAGGAACTTGTTCCCTTGTGATGGGCGCAGTCAACATGTACGGGTGGGACACCCTGAAGCACGAAAATGCTAGATGGCTAGATGGCTGGTTGGCTTGCAGAGTGCTCAGCCAACCAGCCACCTATTTTCGGAGCAGGCCCTGTGCCATGAAGCATGAAAATGGCTGGATAGATGGATAGCTGGATGGCTGGTTGGCTCGCTCACATTGTTACCGCTTAGCCATCCAGCCATTAGCCATCAAGCCAACTATTCTCAGAGCAGGCCCTGCAACCTCCGGGAGGGCCTGCTCGTTACGGCGTCCCGGTCGCCGGTGATCACACAGGGAGCCTGTTCGCGCTGCTAGTTGGAACTGGGATTCGTTGCAGGTCGCTCGGCCAACGTCACCTGTACTTTGACCTGCTTCCCATCGCGCAACAGCGTGAGTGTCACCTCCTGATTTGGCCTGGCCTGTCGTAGAAACGCCACCAGGTCCTCCACCTGGGCCGCCGGCCGGCCATCCATCGCAACAATGACATCACCTCCGATCAGCACCCGCTGCCCCTGGACGGTGACAGCCTTGTAGCTGCCTCGCAGGCCGGCCTGGTCGGCCGGGCTCCCGATTTCCACCCGTTCCACCAGGGTCCCCGGCTGGTCTGCCGGCAGGTCCATCGCTTTGGCGATCTCCGACGTGACAGTCACACCTTCAATGCCCAGCCAGGCCCCTTGCTTTGCAGCACCCTCAGCCTTCGCCGGCTGGGTTTCGGTCGTAGGCCGGGCTGCCAGGGTGACTTTGACTGTTTCCTCTTTGCCCTGGCGCAGCACGCTCAGTGTGACCTTCTGGCCCGCTTCCGTATGGCGGCCCAGGTAGGTGATCAGATCGTCGATCTCATTCACGGGTTGTCCGTCGATGGCAACGATCACGTCGCCGCCCACCGGTACGGGCTGGCCCTCCATCGTCACCTGGCGGTCGCTGCCACGCAGGCCGGCCTTGTCTGCCGGGCTGTCGGGCACTACCTCCACCACCAGAGCGCCCCGCTGGTCCGCCTTCAGGCCCATCGCTTTGGCCAGATCAGGCGTCAGGGAAGCGCCGCTGATTCCCAGCCACGCATGTTCGTAGTGACCTGTCTTGATCAGAGCCGGCACGACCGTTTGCACGATGGCCGACGGGATGGCAAAGCCGATGCCGGCGCTTGCCCGCACAGGCGACTCGATGGCCGCCGTCACACCGATGACCCGACCCTGATCGTCCACGAGCACGCCGCCGGAGTTGCCGGGGTTGATCGGGGCATCGGTCTGGATGATGTCCGGGATGCTGTACCTGGGCCCCTGTGAGTTGCCGCTGCCCGCCGGCAATAGCCGGCCCACAGCGCTCACGATGCCCTGCGTCATGGTGCCTTCCAGGCCGAAGGGGTTCCCGATGGCAATCGCCAGTTGCCCGACTTTGACCTGGGTGGAATCGGCCAGCGTCACCGGGTGCAACTGCTCAACTGGCACGTCCACTTTCACCACCGCCAGATCGCTGTCCGGATCCGTTCCCATGACCGTACCGGTCACGGTCGTGCCGTCGAAGAATGTGACGGTGATTTTGTCGGCCCCTTCGACCACGTGGTTATTGGTGACGATGTACCCCCGTGTGCCCCAGACGAAGCCAGATCCCAGGCCGCTCTGATAGAACTCCTGTGGTCCCTGTGGCGTTTGCGGAACCAGCGGACCGAAGAAGGGGAAATTTGGCATTCCCGGTATCTCCGGAAAAGACGGAACCGACACTTTCGTCTTCTGAACAACCCGAATGTTTACCACCGCTGGGTTGACCTGCGCATAGATGTTTTCCAGCGTCCCTTGCAGAGCAGCCAGGGCATCTGCCGGCGGGGCAGATGCGCTCGTTGCCGCAGCCGGCATCGCCGTGGGGACTACGACCGGCGCCGCCGACTGAACGCTCGGGGCCGGTATGCTGCAACTTACCAACACCAAACTGGCGATTAGCAATATGGCAATCAGCCATGAATGTCGTTTCATTCTCTCAAACCTCCCAATTCAGAACTGCGTGTGGGGCGATTTCGCTTGCCTCCTCCGAAATCATCGGCGACCGAAGCGGACTACGGCCAGACCCACCACCATAACCGCGACTGCGATGAGGGCGATTCCCACCACGCCCCAGAGTGTGGAGGTCAGCACCGTGATGCGGAAGTCGGCAGACTTGGAAACGCCGCCGTCCGAACGGACGCGGGCGGTGATCATGTAGTCGCCGGCAACGGCCTTCTAAGCCGGCTTGATCCTGGCAGTCACCTCGACTTGTTTGTCAGGGTTGATTGCCGAAATCTGCTTCGGCTCGAACTCGACGGACCAGCCGGAGGGCTGAGAGGCGCTCAATTCAACGTTGCGGGCCGGCGCGCTGCCGGTGTTCTGCACTACAATCTTGAGGGATGTTTCCTTTCCGACGTACGCCTGCCCCGACAGCCGGCCATCTGGCGCCGTCACCGTAAGCTCTGGCCGACCTGTTACCTCAGCGGTGACTGTCAGACCTTGAGAACTATCCAACTGTTTCGATGCCTTTTGCGCCAGGGCCGGCGTTTGCACGCCCGCTGCGAGCAGCAAAAGCACAATCACCACAAGAATTACCCGATTTCGTCGCATGGTATCACCTCCATCGAATCAGATTTGTTTGTCAGTCCTCAGAAATTCGTGCTCATCAGGAGATAGGCCAGAAACGCACCCAACGCGAAAGTGGCCAACACCGACAGCCCCAGTAGCAACTCATCCTGTGTTCCCATTAAGGCATCGCCGGCTTTGCGGCGGCGGGTTCGCAGAAATTCCCACGCCACAAGCCCTAGCAGCAGACCTGCTAGCAGACTGAGCAGCATTGGGGCCACATGCGCAAATGACATGGGTGCATCCTCGGCGCAGACATGATGAGCACTTCGCCTGGTACCAGTATTCCAAGACCCTCAGGATCTTGAGAGGCCCTTGGGGTCTGAATGACCGGATACAATGATAACATCAGACAGGTCGATTTGTCCTTATGCTTGCCTAAAGCCAACCTTAAGAGAATCTTAAGACCGGCAGTCACTACTCAGCTACTCTGTCGCAGGTTGCAACGAGCAGCGATTTTGCTTGATCGCCGAAGGTCTCCTGACCGAGGCAAATCGGGCTCGGTCAGGAGATTTTGCCCAAAGGGTGATAGGATTCTGTGAGGACGTTCTGCGGCGGCGGTTTGTTCAGTGATCTGACGGGGTCTGCGGTTCTCGATTGCAGCGGGGAATTCGTCACGCATCTCGACTCGCTATTCCATGGTCGCTACTCCTCCCCGGTCTCTTAAGGGGAGCCAGAGGGTGAAGTGGCTGCCCTGGCCGCGCGTGCTGTCCATCTCCAGCCGGCCACCGTGGGCGATGGCCAGGTCGCGGGCAATGGTCAGGCCCAGCCCCATCCCCTGTGGGAAGCGGCGGGCCGAGGCTCCGCGATAGAAGGGGGTAAAGATACGCTCCTGGTCTTCGGGTGCGATGCCAGGGCCGGTATCACTCACCCGAAGCCAGACAGTGTCACCCTCAATGCCGGCGCCAACAGAGACCGTGCCGCCGGCCGGCGTATACTTGATCGCATTGCTGACCAGGTTGCCCAAGGCCTGAGCCAGGCGGTCGGCGTCCACTGTCAGGCTGGGCAAGTCGGTGGGGAATGTGGCTTCCCAGTGCAACCCCTTCTCCTGGGCAGCGGCTTTCCACGGGGCCAGCATGGGGGGAAGCCATTCGCCCAGAGCCACGGTCCGGCGGTCCAGTTCCAGAGTACCCACCACCTGATTGTGAAGCTGCGCCACATCGTTCAGTAGACGCTGTAGGTGCCCTACCTCTGCTTCCATGCCGGCCAACAGCTCGCGCCGCAACTCTGGCTCCTGGTCTGCGCCTCCCAACAACGCCTGGATGGCTGAGCGGAGGGCTCCCAGCGGGCGTCCCAGTTCGTGTACCAGGTTGGCCAGCAACTGACCGCGAGCCTCCTCCAGGGTGTGCAGGCGTTCCACCAGCGTGTTGAATGCCTGCAACAGCAGGCGAATCTCTGCCGGCCCCTCTTCGGGTAAGGGTTCTGACCGCTCCCCGCTGGCCAGCCGATAGACAGCCTGGCTCACCCGATGCAAGGGGTCTTCCAGGTTCAGGGCCAGAACCCACCCCACCACGGCTCCCACGATCACCCCGCCGGCCAGGATCGCCAGGATGAGATAGCGCAGCCGTAAGAATCGCGCGTTGACTCCCGCCAGTTGGTGGGTCAGGCGCACCAGACCGACCACCCGCTGGCCCGGCCCCAGGACGGGAACCAGAACATCCGCGACCTCTGCGTGGAGATCACGGCTGTATGCCGTGCGCACGCTAATCGTCCCGGACAAAGCTCGAGGCAGGCCAGAGATTTCCACCGGTTGGCCTGACAGCCCGTTGTCAATGGGACTACTCGAGGCCAGCAGGCGTCCATTGGAGTCCAGCAACATCAGTTGTGCTGTCAGATGTGGGGACAGGCGAGCTACAAAGACTTGGGCCTCGATGGGATCATACCAGACCTCCGCATGGTCGCTGGCGATTTCGGCTACCAGCACAGTCTCAGCCACCAGTTCACTGGACAGGTTGACCAGCACCACCTGCGTTTCCAATATGTAAACGAGAGCGATGCCCACCAGCGGGATGATCACCAACAGTGGCAGCACGTGGCTGAGAATCAGGCGACGCCGCAGTGTGCTGAGCATCAGACCTCCGTAGGCTCCAGCCGGTAGCCCACGCCACGCACCGTGATGATGCGACGAGGATCGTGGGGGTCTTCCTCGATCTTCTCGCGCAACCACCGGATGTGTACGTAGACTACCTGCGATTCGCCTTCGTACTCCGCCCCCCACACGCGTACCAGAAGATTGTCCACCGAAACGACGTGGCCGGCCTCCAATGCCAGGGCGTGCAGGAGATCGAACTCGCGGGGAGGCAAATCCAGTGGCTGCCCCCCGACGGTGACTGTGTGGGCAGCCGGATCGATCACCAGGTCTCCCACCACCAGCGGCGCCGGCTCTGCTGTGGCCGCCTGGGCGCGCCGCGCGCGGCGCAGCACAGCTTTGATGCGGGCCAGGAGCACGTCCAGGTCGAAGGGTTTGGTGATGTAATCGTCAGCTCCCAGTTCCAGACCCAGCACCTCGTCCAGTTCACGCCGGCGCGCGGTGAGGAAGATGACCGGCAGTCCCAGGCGCTCCTGGAAGTGACGCAGCGCCTCCAGGCCGTCCATGCCAGGCAACCCGATGTCCAGGAGAACCAGATCTGGCAGGTCGCGTTGGGCAAGGGCCAGAGCATCCTCGGCACTTGCGGCGGTGCTCACGCGGTAGCCGGCCTGCTCCAGGTTGAAGGCCAGGCTACGACGCAAGAGGGCATCGTCGTCTACCAACAGAATGTCAGCGGGCATCGTTCGGCGGTTCTCGTGAGACCAACGTCAGGTCGATATCCAAATCGCGATACTGCTTCAGTCGCTGGGATAGTGGCCGGCCTGACAGATTTGCCGAAAGGCAGCGAGGGCGGCGTCGATGTCTGCGGCGTCGATGCCGTAGTGCGTCACGGCTCGCAGCAGCCGGCCACCAATGGGCGACAGCAGGACCCCGCGTTCGCGCAGGCCATCGGCCAACTGCGCCGGCGTCATGTCGTCGCGCGTCAGCGCGAAGATGACGATGTCCGTTTCTACGGCGTTCGGGTCGATTCCCGGTATCTCGGCCAGACCCCAAGCCAGGCGTTGGGCGTTGGCATGATCCTCTGCCAGCCGGTCTACCATCTCTTCCAGGGCCACAATGCCGGCGGCAGCGATGATGCCGGCCTGTCGCATCCCCCCACCGACGATCTTGCGCGCCCGCCGCGCCTCGTAGATGAACTCTTCGCTGCCACACAGCACCGAGCCAACCGGCGCCGACAGCCCTTTCGAGAGGCAGAACGTCACCGAGTCCGCATCTTTTGCCAGCTCGGAGGCCGGCAACTCCAGCGCAACGGCCGCGTTGAAGATGCGCGCGCCATCCAGATGGATCGAGAGGCCGTGCCGGTCGGCGATCTGGCGCACGCCGGCCATGTACGTGGGTCGGAGGACCACGCCGCCGCACCGGTTATGCGTATTCTCCAGGCAGATGAGGCGTGTGCGTGGGTAGTGGGGGTTTTCGCCGCGCACGGCGGCCTCGATGTCGTCCAGGTTCAGCGTGCCATCGGGCTGGTTGGGCGCGGTTCGCGGGTGGATGCCGCCCAGGGCTGCGGAGCCGCCGGCCTCGTACAGAAACGTGTGGGAGAGATCGCCCAGGATCACCTCCTGGCCGCGGCCGCAGTGCGTGAGCAGCGCTGCCAGGTTGCCCATGGTGCCGCTGACGACGAAGAGGCCGGCCTCCTTGCCCATGCGCTCGGCCGCCATGACCTCCAGGCGGTTGACGGTCGGGTCCTCGCCATAGACGTCATCACCGACCTCGGCGTTGGCCATCGCTTCGCGCATACGCGGCGTTGGCAGGGTTACTGTGTCACTTCGTAAGTCAATCATTTCAGTTTCCTTGTCAGTCAAACAGGGCGCTTACCGACCGATTCTCATGAATGCGGGAAATCGCTTCGGCCAGCAGCGGAGCGACGCTGAGAACTACGATCTTGTCGTCGGGGGGTGTTTGCGCGACAGGGATTGTGTTGGTGACCACGATCCGCTCCAGCACCGATTCGCGCAGTCTTTCGGCGGTATAGCCGGCCAGCACCGGGTGCACCGCGCCGGCAAATACGGCGGAAGCCCCCTGCTCCAGCAGACACTCCGCCGCCTCGATCAGCGTGCCGCCGGTGGAGATCAGATCATCCACGAGGATCACTGTGCGGTCCCTGACCTCCCCGACCAGGCCCACCACCTCGGCTCTGTCCGGCTCCGGGCGGTGTTTTACCAGGACGGCCAGGCCGACGTCATGCCCCAGCCTGGCCTGCAGCTTGATGGCCCGGTCTACGGCGCCGTGGTCCGGAGCGGCGACCACGAGAGGTGGCTTGCAATGGTCCTTGAAGAAGTCTGCCAGGATGGGGCCGGCCCGCAGGTGATCCACAGGGATGTCGAAGAAGCCCTCGATGGCCGGCGCGTGGAGGTCCACTGTCAGCACGCGGTCTGCGCCGGCTACGGTGATGAGATTCGCCACCAGTTTGGCGGAGATCGGCTCCCGGCCGGCGGTCTTGCGTTCCTGCCGGGCATAGCCGTAGTACGGGATCACCGCCGTGATACTCGCCGCCGACGCGCGCCTGGTCGCGTCGATCAGGAGCAGCAGTTCCATCAGGTGCTGATTAACCGGGTTGCAGGTCGGCTGAATGATGAAAACGTCGTAACCTCGAATGTTTTCCAGGATTCGTGCTCGAATCTCGCCATCCTTGAAGGAGGTCACTATAACCTGGCCAAGCTCTATGCCCAGCCGCTCGGCGATTTCCTGGGCAAGCGGTCGGTTGGCGCTACCAGAGAAGGCCTTGAGGCCACTCATGCCAACACCCTCCCTCCTAATGGTAAATTGGCAATTGACAATTGACAATTGACCATTGATAATTAATAGTTCCGCACCACGGCCCGGTAGGTCCTGGGTTCCCGCGCCTGGATCAACTGGAACTCCTCCCTGGCCGCTCGAATCTCGTCCAGGTCGATGCGCGCCACGCCGTATCCTTCGTCTGGCTCATCAACCACGGCGTGGATGGCACCCCTCGGCCCAACGATCATAGACTGGCCGACGAAGCTGTACGTATACTCTGCGCCGATTCGGTTGGCGGCGGCCACAAAGATCGAATTCTCGTAAGCTCGAGCCAGCAGATAGGTCCGCCATTCATCTTCGTGGGGCGTCTTCCAGTTCGCGAGAACACACAGTATTTCAGCGCCATCCAGGACCAGACTGCGTGCTGTTTCAGGAAAGGCCAGGTCCCAGCCGAGGATGATGCCAATGTCGCCGAATCCGCATTCCAGGACGCGGTAGCGATAGCCGGGCCGGAATGCCAGGCGTTCTTCGTCCTGCAGGTGCACTTTGCGATAATCGCCGATGAACTCTCCGTCCGGCCCGATCAGAATCGCGGCGTCGTACAGAATGCTCTCCACTTTCTCCTTCAGAGCCATGCCGAAGACGATGTGGGTGCTGAACTCTGCGGCTCGCTGGGCGATGAGGTTGACAATCGGTCCCGACTTGCGTTCAGCCAGTTCGGTAAACTTGACGCCGCCCTCGTAACCGGTGGTGACAAGCTCAGGGAAGACAATGAGGTCTGTTTTCTGGCGCAGGCAAATCTGCTCGATGAATTCTGACATGCGCTCCAGATTCGCCTGAACATCGGCCAGGTGGGGTTCCATTTGAACAACTGCAACCGTTACTTCACGCATAAGCTTATTTCAACTCCTCTGGTTTCCGGGGGCAAGCTGTCGGAGAGGTCGATGTCTGAAGTATAGTCATGACGGGGTGACGCGTCAAGAACGTGAAAAGGACAGAGCGAGTGCCGGATGGATCGGTACTCGCTCTGTCTCCAAGTTCTGAGTGAACAGTGTACAGTAAACAGTCTCTGCAGCGTGATATTGATTACAGTTCACTGATCACTGCTTACTGTCGGCAAGTACCCCCGGCAGGACTCGAACCTGCGACACGCAGTTTAGGAAACTGCTGCTCTATCCGCCTGAGCTACGGG
>JBHHTZ010000094.1:0-9793 GCA_046753605.1 Anaerolineae bacterium | reverse complement strand
CTACAGTAGCCGTGGGCTGAATCGACTGTTTATCAATGTGCCATTGTCAAGTTAGAGGGGTTCTTTGATCAAGTGGCGTTGTTGCGCATGTTGTCCATCTGTGGTAGACTTCTGCCGCAGAATTGGAGGGTGCATGTATCGCTACGAACAAGATGGAGTGAGCTTTTACCGGTTCGCCGGCCTCGAAAACCGCCCTGGCGTCAGCCACGCGGTGTTTACGCGACTGGGTGGTGTGAGTGAGCCGCCCTTCGCTGAGTTGAACCTCGGCCATACCGTGGGTGATGAGCCGGCGGCCGTGGAGGAGAACCACGACCGCGTCTATCGTGCGCTGGAGGTCACAGCGCGCGACGTCGTCACCGCCTGGCTGGTGCATGGGCGGGTGGTGCGCGTGGTAGATCGCCGGCAGGCCGGCCAGGTGATTGCCCAGACCGATGGGCTGATCACGCAAGAGCCGGGGCTGGTGCTCTTCCAGAGGTTTGCCGACTGCTTGCCGGTGTTGCTCTATGACCCTGTGCATACTGCGGTGGGGATTGCCCACGCCGGCTGGCGGGGGACGATGGCGGGTGTCGGGCCGGCCACGGTACGGGCGATGGAAACGGCCTTCGGCAGCCGGCCACGGGACCTGTGGGCCGGCGTTGGTCCGGGCATAGGGCCATGCTGCTACGAGGTCGGCGACGACGTCACTCAGGCGGTGGGTGCGGCATTTGAGACCCCCGAGGCACTGCTGCCCAGGGTGAACGGAGCCGCACACTTTGATCTGCCAGGTGCGAATGTGCGCCAGTTGCAGAGCCTGGGCGTCGAGCACATCGAGGTAACGCCCTTCTGCACGGCGTGTCGTGTCGATGAGTTCTTCTCCCACCGGGCCGAGGGAGGGAAAACCGGCCGCTTTGGGGTGGCGATTGGGCTCCGTGATCACTGATCACGCAAGGGGGAAGATCGGGCGCCGAGAACATGACAACCTGTGAATCCGCGGTTCAAGTTGAGATTGTTGTCTGATCATGCATACGAAGTGGCATTGGATCCATGAGCGTGCACTTTGAGTGGGACATCAACAAAGCAACTGCCAATATCGCAAAGCACGGTGTGAGTTTTGAAGAAGCAGCGACGGTGTTTCGTGATCCACTTGCATCAATCTTTGACGATGAAGATCACTCACATGAGGAGTTGAGAGAGATCATCATTGGCCATTCTGACGGCCATCGTCTACTGTTGGTATGGTTCACCGAGCGTGATGACGCTATTCGCATCGTCAGTGCTCGAAAAGCAACACGGAGAGAACGTAGAGACTATGAAAAACACGAAATTGGCTGAAGCCGTATCTGTCGAAGCTGACGATATGCGAGAGGAGTACTGGTTTGACTATAGCAAGGCCAAGCCTAACCGCTTTGCTGACAGGGTAGGTCAAGAACGATTGATGATCGTTCTTGACCCAGATGTCGCAGCCGTGTTCAAGACTCCTGAATCTGTCAATAGCGTATTGCGGGCGCTTATTGCCGCTATGCCGAATATTCAGAAGCTTGAAGCCTCTGGCTAATTGATCTGGGTCGTGCAGGCGTTACGGGGAAACATCGAACAGGTTCGTGCGCGGATTGCGGCGGCGGCCGAGCGGGCCGGCCGTGATCCGGGTGACGTGACGCTGGTTGCGGTCACCAAGACGGTGCCGGCCCGGCGGGTGCGAATGGCCTGGGAGTTGGGCTTGACGGATTTCGGCGAAAACCGTGTTCAAGAGGCGGTAGAAAAGATCCCACTGGTGATCTCGAAGGAGAAATCCGAAATCCGAAGTCCGAAACCTGTACTGAGCCCAGTCGAAGTATCCGAAGTCCGTTGGCACCTGATTGGCCATTTGCAGCGCAACAAAGTCAGGCACGCAATCCCGCTTTTTGACATGGTACACTCGGTGGACAGCGTCCGGCTTGCGCGGGAGATCGACAGGCGCGCCGGCCTGGCCGGCAAGGCTATGCCCGTGCTGATCGAGGTCAATGTGGCCGGCGAAGCCTCCAAGTACGGCTTTGCGCCACAGGCCCTGGGCGAGGCGGTTCGGCAGATTGCGGACCTTCCGAGTGTGACGATTGGCGGCCTGATGACGGTAGCGCCAATCACCGAGGACACGGAGGCTGCGCGCCCGTTCTTCCGCCGGCTGCGCCGGCTGCGCGACGGGCTGGCGGAGCAGTTTCCCGATATTGACTGGCGCCATCTGTCTATGGGCATGACAGACGATTTTGAGGTTGCCATTGAGGAAGGAGCAACGCTCGTCCGCATTGGTCGAGCGATTTTTGGAGAGCGAGGGGAGTAGAGGGAACTTGTTTTCAGAAACAAAGCTGGCTTTTATCGGTAGCGGCAACATGGGCGAGGCGATGATCAAAGGCGTTCTGGGGCGGAGCCTGGTGACGCCTGACCAGATCACTGCCAGCGACACCCGCGAGGGGCGGGTGCGAGAGTTGGCCGAGCGCTACGGTGTGAATATCACCACGGACAACATTGAGGCGGTGAGGAGCGCCGGCGTGATCGTTCTATCCGTGAAACCGCAGGTGCTGTCGGTGGTCCTCAAGGAGATTCAGCCGGCTGTCCAAGCGGGCAACCTGGTTCTGTCTATCGTGGCGGGGGCGCGTATCAGAACCATTTCAAACGGACTGAAGCATCAGGCGGTGGTTCGTTCTATGCCAAACACGCCGGCCCAGATCGGCGAGGGGATCACAGTTTGGACTGACACGGCTGCTGTAACAGATTCGCAGCGCAACCAGGCGCGGGCGCTGCTGGATGCGCTGGGCGAGGAAATCTACGTCGAGGACGAGAGCTATCTGGACATGGCAACGGCGCTGAGCGGGACCGGGCCGGCCTACGTCTTTTTATTCATGGAGGCGCTGATCGATGCCGGCGTGCACTTGGGTTTCTCCCGCTACCAATCCGAGCGTCTGGTGCTGCAAACCATGCGCGGCGCCGTGAACTTTGCGCGTCAGTCCAACCTGCATCCGGCCCAACTGCGCAACATGGTCACGTCGCCGGGTGGCACGTCAGCCGAGGCGTTGTATCAGTTGGAGAAGGGGGGGATGCGCACGGTCGTATCCCGTGCCGTCTGGGCGGCCTACCAGAAATCGAAGTACCTGGGCGATCTCAGCGAAGCGGAGGCCGACAACGACCATTCCGTGGAGCATCCTGATGAACTGGAGTTGAAATGACAACCATTGCCGGCCTGATCGACATTGTCTTCAGACTTTTGTACTTCGCCATCCTGGCCCGCGTGCTGGTGTCGTGGGTGAATCCCAACCCATATCACCCGGCGGTGCAGATTCTTGACCAGATCACGGAGCCAATCCTGGCGCCGATTCGTCGGTACTTGCCCCCGACGGGCATGATCGACTTCAGCCCCCTGGTCGCTATCGTTCTGCTTGAGGCGGCACGGTTACTGTTGCGATCGTTGATTCGCTGATGTTCGGACAAAGGCCGGCGTGAGCGTTCTGCCGCACCTGGGTACTCAGGACGCTCCAATGCTTCGTTGATTCGGCTCGAACCAATACCCCACCCCGCGCACAGTGTGGATATAGCGTGGACTGGAGGGATTATCTTCGATCTTGGCGCGCAGCCAGCTCACATGCACTTCCAGCGTGCGCATGTCGCCGTAGTACTCGGTCTCCCACACCTCCTGCATCAGAAACTCCCGACTCAGCACCTGCCCGCGATTGCGGATGAATGTCGCCAGCAAAGCGCACAGTTTCGGGGTCAAGCGCTGGGGCCCGCCGTTGCCTTTTGTCACATGGCGTGTTGACAGATCGAGTACGAGGTCGGCGCACTCCAGACAGGTTTTATTGTCAGTTTTACTGCGGTCGGCGGAGTTCTTCCGGTCGGCCATGTAGGGTCCTTGCGTCAAGGTCAGTGTATAAGGTCAGTTGAGACACGCCACTCGCACGTCGGCGGTGCAGAATTGAGCGGAGGTTATGGGCCTGGCTTGCGCACAGCGCCGGCTGAGTGGAGCCCGCAAGGCGAGCCCGTCACTGATTGGTCTGGGCTTCGGCGTTTCTCACGTGCCTTATTCACGAGTTGATGATGTCTGTTTCTGGAGATGAATCGATAGCCCTGCCACAATGCCCGAGTGGTGGGTCAGGTCTCGCTCAGCTCTTGAAGCAAATTTGAGGCGAGGTGAATGAAAGGCAGTTGCGGGTCCGGGCAACCCGGCGATCCCATTTTGATTATAGCACGGAACTCAACCAGACGCAAGGATTCTCAGCCGGCTCTGGCCAACAAGCCCCGTCTACCCCCACTACATGTTGTGCCTTGCGCTAGGTGCGTACACAGTATGTGCCATCGCTGAGACAGCGTATGTTTTCGATCAACAGATCGTATGGAAAAATTCACGTTCGGCGGCAGCTAGAGCACAACGAGGATGCGTCCACAGTTGCTGCACGTCATCAGTTCGTCCCTGAGTACCCTCTGCCGGTCAACCGCAGACAGGCTGACGCGGCAGCCAATGCACATGCCATTCTCGACAGGTGCAACGGCGAAGCCCTTGGTCCGAAGGAGATAGTCGTATGTGGCAAGCGTGTGGGCGGGAATCTGATTGACAAGCTCGAGTCGGCGATCGTTTGCCTCTGCGATGGCCGTTTGCAATTCGTCACGTTCTGCTACGAGCATGGCCTGATCCCTTTTCCACCTTGCTTCGATGTCTGCCAGGCTTGCCTGCCGTACAGCGGTGTGGTCGACTGCCTCCTCACAAGCCATCATGGTGTCGAGCACGCTGTCTTCCATCTCAGCGCGTCGTTGCCTGAGGTATCGCGCTGCCTTCTGCAGCCCAGTCAGCTCCCTGGTATTGGTGACTCTGCCCCCGTACAGCCGCGACTCTTCGGCTTGCAGCTTGGCTGCCACCGCACCAAGGGCAAGTTCTTGCTCACGTTGTTTCTTGCCGAGTTCGTTAAGTGCTTCCTGGGCTTGTGTAAGATCGGAGCGCGCACGGCGCAATTCCTCACTCTCACCAATCAGAGCCTCTACCTCGGCCAGACGGCGGGTTTTCGATTGAGTCGTCTCATCGACTTGCTGGAGTTGGTAGAGCAGATCAGCGATCATCACAGGTGTCTCCTCAGGTTAGGTGTAGCGGCCGGGTGAGGTCTGTCGTTGGCGGAGAAAGATGACGAGTATGAGGCCGGCTGCGAATCCGCCGATGTGGGCAAACCAGGCGACTCCGCCGGTCCCCGATACGCCAAGTGACAGAACGCCCTGAAAAAGCTGGATCACAATCCAAAAGCCGAGCACGACGACTGCCGGCACACGTATCACTCGGATGAAGAAGCCCAGGAAGATCAACGTTTCCACCTGCGCCCTGGGGTGCATCACCAGGTATGCGGCCAACACGCCGGCGATGGCCCCGCTAGCACCGATATTGGGAATCTGTGACAGGGGGTCCACAGCCACCTGGGCTACCGTGGCCACGATGCCGCATGTCAGATAGAAGATGAGGAAGCGGACATGCCCCATGTTGTCCTCGATATTATTGCCAAAAATCCACAGGTACAGCATGTTGCCGAATATGTGGAGAAACCCGCCGTGCATAAACATCGCCGTGAACACGGTCAGGAAGGTCGGGTGCAGGCTCGGAGGTGCGAGATCAACACCCTGGGTCAGCTCGAACGGAATGACGGCGTAACTGGCTATGAACAGGTTTAGCTGGCCGGCGAACTGGAACAGCAGTTCGACGAGATACACTACCACGTTAAGGCCGATGATCGATACCGTTATTAGCGGGAATCGGTATGTGGGATTTATGTCCCTCAGTGGCATCATGGTAAATCTGTCTCCTGCGGCGTCGGTTCGGTATTCGCGGTTTCATTCCTATGCCAACCACGTAGGTGCACCCTCCCAGCGGATTGACTGAGTGCTGTGCCAGGAGGCGGGAGTATTCTACAACAAGACGAACGGAGATTCAAGTTCGAGCCTTGCACACATAGCGAAAACGGACTAGAATTCCAGTATCTGAGTGCAATAAGGAGCCTATATGCGCCCAATCGTCGTCATTCCAACTTACAACGAGCGCGAGAATATCGTGGACCTGGTAGATCACGTTCAGCGTCTGCCGGGACTGCCGGCCACTCTCATCGTCGATGACAATTCGCCTGACGGCACGGGCGATTTGGCGGACACGCTGGCTCGGAACAGGACCGATGTGTACGTCTTGCACCGGCCTCGGAAGTTGGGGTTGGGGACGGCCCACATCGCCGGCTTTCGGTACGCTCTGGCGGCTAGCTATGACTACATTCTTACGATGGATGCGGATTTCTCCCACCATCCGCAGTATATCCCCGATCTGATCGTGGCCTGCCGCGAGTATGATGTGGCAATCGGGTCGCGCTGGGTGCCGGGAGGCGGGATGCGCCACTGCCGCTTCCGCCGGCGGCTGCTCAGCCGGACGGCCAATTTCGTAGCGCGCGCCGCCCTGGGGTTGCACGCCCGTGACTGCACAGCCGGCTTTCGATGTTACCGGCGACCAGTGCTGGAAGCGATTGACCTGGATGCGATCTTCTCCGACGGCTATTCGTTTCTCATCGAGATGCTATACCACATTCAGAATCAAGGCTTTCGGATCGGCGAGGTCCCGATTATCTACGAAGACCGCTGGCAGGGACGCTCGAAGATCTCGCAGCAAGAGATTCTCAAGGCTATGCAGACAGTAGCGCGGCTGGGCTGGAACCAGCGTGTTGTAGGGGGCGTGCTCTCCCGCCTGGGAGCACGGGAGCGGTTGCCTTGGAGTACGTAAACTGCAATCTCTGCGGCGCCGACGACACAGAGCTGATTTACCCCAGTACGCTCAGCCGGCGTGACGTGTCGCCGACATCTGCCCAGTTCGCCTGCACGAGCAATGCCTATGGCATTCATCCGCCGATTGTGCGATGCCGGCAATGCGGGCTGGTATATGCCAATCCGCGCCCGGGTGCGGACGAAGTGATTGATGAGTATACTGCCGTCGCGGACCCAGTGTACCTGACAGAGCGCAAGGGTCGTGTAATGACATTTCACCGGCACCTGGATCACCTGGGTTCTCGAATAGGCATGAATGGACAAAGGCGTGTGCTGGATATTGGGTGTCACGTCGGCCTGTTTCTGGAGGCCGCCGCCGCCCGCGGCTGGGATGCGTGGGGTGTGGAGCCGTCGCAGTGGGCGGTTGCACAGGCACGGGAACGCGATTTGCAGGTGATCCAGGGTACCCTGGCAGGGTCGTCCCTCCCCCACAGCCACTTCGATCTGGTTACATTGTGGGACGTGATCGAGCATTTTTCCGATCCGATGAGCGAGCTTCGCCGGATTGCCGGCATCGTTCGGCCCGGCGGGTGGATATGTACCCACACTATGGATGTCGGGAGCCTGTTCGCGCGCGTCATGGGCCGGCGCTGGCCGTGGCTGATGGAAATGCACCTGTACTACTTCTCACGCGTCACTCTAGCAGCCATGTTACAGCGCGCCGGCTTCCGAGTGGTTGATGTGAGCGCTCGCGGGCGCGTGCTACGTCTGGAGTATGTTGTTTCGCGCCTGGCGCCATACAGCGCCGGTCTGGTCGGCCCCATCAGTCGGGCTATCCAGACGCTGGGCCTTGCTGAATGGCTGATCCCTGTCAACTTCGGTGATCTGTTCACGGTGTACGCGCGAAAAGAGCCTTGATCGTGCGGTCAGGTGGCGCGGGTTGGTAAGTCGGAAGGAGTGGATATGTGACAGAGTTTTCGTTTCTGCGAAGCTTTCTTCGACAGGATGACGGGCAGAGTCTGTTAGAGTATGCTCTGGTGATCATTCTGGTTTCCCTGGTCGTGATTGTGGTGCTGACGCTGCTTCGCGAGCAGATCAGCCAGGCATTGCAGGTCATCTTCGGCTGACGCTGCTCCGAAGACGGTTGGCTAGATGGCTGGATGGCTAGATGGCTTGCGGAGTGCCCATCCAGCCATCTAGCAATCCAGCATTTTCGTACTTCCTTCGGGGTGAACGCAGTTCATGACGACTGCTACGGGTTTTTTGGGATAGTCAATTGGTCCACGGTTCGGCTGCATGATCATGCAATGGCAAAGGCTGTGGTTGCCTTTTCGAGACTCGGTTCTTGATCTGTTGTTCCCGCCCCAATGTGCCGGCTGTGGGCAGCGGGGCCAGTTGTTCTGCAGCGGCTGTCTGGCGGCCGTCGAACGGATTCGGCCGCCGTTGTGCCCGCAGTGTGGCCGGCCTCAGCCACGAGCGCAACTTTGCCGCCTGTGTCGGGCGCGGCCGCTGTCCACTGATGGCATTCGATCGATGGCCTACTTCGAAGGAGGTCTGCGGCAGGCCATCCATCGGTTCAAGTACGGCGGTGTTCAGGCTCTGGCCGGCCCCCTGGCGGAGCTTCTGGTCAAGTATCAGGCAGACAACTCATGGCCGGCTGATATGATTGTCCCGGTGCCCCTGCATCCGGAGCGGCGAGCTGAGCGAGGGTACAATCAGGCAGCCTTGTTAGCGCGCGCTTTGGGCGCAGGGCTTGGACTGCCGGCCACCGAGACGGCGCTGATACGCGTGCGCGCAACAGCGCCCCAGGTGAAGCTCGATGCCGGGCAGCGCAGGTCGAACGTGGCCGGCGCCTTCCGCGCGCGGGCTGAGGACGTGGCCGGCCAACGTGTGTTGTTGATTGACGATGTTTGCACCACCGGCGCGACCATGGATGCGTGCGCTCAGGCGCTCAAAGCCGGCGGTGCACGAACTGTGTGGGGCCTGGCTCTGGCCCGAGGACGGTAGCAGGCTGGGCAGTGCGCCCCGCTCTGGTTGACACCATACCTGAATGGAAGAAAGGAGCTTATTGATGGAGCTACAGATAAGTAGCCATGGCATTGAGGTGACAGACTATCTGCGACAGCATATCGACAAGAAGATCGGCAAGTTGGACCGATATCTGCCCGAGATCAGCGACGCGCGCGTCGATCTCTCGACGGAGAGTACTCGTAGTGCTGGCGAGGTTCAGGTGGCCCAGGTGACGCTGCGCGCAAACGGCAAATACATCCGTGCAGAAGAGCGGGGTCAAGATATTTTCGCCTGCATCGATGCGGTGCTGGGCAAGTTGTACCGTCAAATCGCGCGCTACAAGGGGAAGCGTGAGGATCGATGGAAGGGCAGAAGAGTCGTGCAACCAGAGCCTCTTCCCATCGAGCTGGAGCTGGAGGAGGAGGCAGGGACCATTGTTCGGCGGAAGCGGTTCGAGATGTTGCCAATGGATGAACGGGAGGCCGTAGAGCAGATGGAGCTGTTGGGCCACACGTTCTTCGTCTTTTACAATGCCGACACGGGTGAGGTCAATGTGGTATATCGCCGCAAGGACGGCGACTACGGCTTGATCGTACCGGTGCCGGCCTGATGTGGACAGGCAGGCAGGGGCGCGCGGGAGATGACGGGCCGGCGTCGCGTCTCCCCGCTGCTCCTGCCCCCGGAATCGGAGGACTGCCATGACCAATCGCAAGACAATCCTGATCGTGTGCACCGGCAATGTGTGCCGATCACCCATGGCAGCCGGCCTGCTCCAGCATCGCCTGTCGGCCGCCGGGCTGTCCGATGAGTATGAGGTGCGCTCAGCCGGCACGTGGGCAGTAACCGGCGCCCGGGCCGCCGTGCATGCCTGCCTGGTCATGGCTGAGCGAGGAATTGACATAACAGACCATCGCGCCCAAGACATCAGCGCCGGGGCCGTCGCCGATGCTGCGCTGACTCTGGTGATGACCAATGCGCACCGGGAGGCGATTGTGGCCGAGTTCCCGGATGTGTGTACCAAGACGTATCTCTTGAGCGAGATGATCGGCAAGAGTTATGACAT
>JBHHTZ010000093.1:0-9901 GCA_046753605.1 Anaerolineae bacterium | reverse complement strand
TGTGTTAGGGGGGAGTCGTTGCCTGACACTCACTCAGTTACAACGTGACGGAATGAGTGGATAAGGGGGGGATGCCTGGAATCGGCGCTCCTTACCCATCTCCCGTAGAAAAGGCACCGGTCGTTGTTCGCAGATTCCTGGAACTCGTTCAAGACGATCGCGATGTCCCTGGTATGGAAAGGTGGGCGCTGACTGAGCCTTGCCTGTTAGCTGACCAGTCCGCGATAGCGGATGTGGTACGCGACAATGGCCACTGCTACGTGGACGTTTAGTGACGCCCCTTTGCCCCACATCGGTACGAACACGGTCTCATCACACAGATCAAGAGTGGCGCGTGTGATGCCGTGATCCTCATGCCCGACGACCAGGCACACGCGTTCGGGCCACTGCACTTCGTAATAAGGCGTTGCATCCTCCGTAATCTCCAGCGCGAAGACCCGGTATCCACCCGCTCTCAGTTCGCTGATTGCAGTGTCGGGCTGCTCCGCATAGCGCCAGGGCACACGCACGTGCTTTCCTCGTCCCACCCTGGCAATCGTCGGATGCGGTGGAGTGGGCGTGATGCCGGTCAGGATCAGCTCCTCCATGCGCGTCGCGTCCGCGATTCGGAAGATGGAGCCAACATTGACGGGATACTCAACGCTTTGCAGGATGAGTGTAATTGCATGTTGAATGGGATGGGCCCGGCGAAAGTGGCGATGGAATCGCTTGAGTGATGTGCCGTGAAGTGCTTTCATGGGAGGTCACGACCGGTCTTACGTGGAAGGTTCAAGGTTGCAGGTGACGATTCCATGGCGGCCATCAGTCTTCCAGTTTTCAGCCGGCACTGATGTCGGCAATGGCGACGTCAAACTCGGGGCGAATGTGAAATGTGCAGTTCGTATCTCCTTGCAACATGCAAGTCTCTTTCTTCACGGGGGCGTCCAGAATGCGGGTGATCACCTGCCAATCGACCTGACAGACTTCGGGATGGTCCTGGCCGACCAGGAGGTACGGGCAGCTATACTCGGTGAGGGTGTACTTGCCGGCCTCCTCCGCCCACGATGCCAGAAATCCTTCGTCGCTGAGCACGCTGATTAGAAGGTCTAGCCGCTCTTCAAATGACTTGCCGGCCAGGTCCCCACGATGGATGCGGGCGATGTTGGCGCCCATCTTTTCCAGAACCCTCGTGACCTCGCGCCTCGCGCCCAGCGCCTTCAGGCCCTCCAGAAGACGATGGGCCAGTTCGTCGTAGCGCTCCGGAAACAGCGATAGCGCATTCTCGGTCAGGAAGTACACGTGGCGTGGCCGGCCAACGTGTCCGCGCTCCTTTGCACTGCTCACCAGGCCATCAGCTTCCAGGACAGCCAGATGATGCCGAACCGTCATCGAAGTCAGGCCGGTAGCAGCGGTCAGGTCCTGGATCGTGGCCTGGCCACGCTGCTTCAAGTGCTCAACAATTCGCGATCTCGTTGCCTGCATGATTTACCTTTCCCGCGTGAAGTGGTTACCTCCAAACTCATTATACCACAGATTCATGGCTAATGTCAATATTTATGATGAATATCATAGATATTGACAAAGCTCACTGAGTGTGCTACAATAGACACCTGACGGAGAGTGTGGTAGAATAGTGCGTCAATTGTCCAAGCGCAGTATCGAATAACGTTCTTGGGGAGGCAGTAATGTTTGAAGAGCAGACGATATCGACGGAATCTGTAACACAGACGCCGGTTTTGTCCCTCACGCCGGCCGCAGCCGGCAAGATTCGTCACCTGCTGGAAGAGAAGAGTATCCCGAATCACGGGTTGCGTGTTTTCGTGTCCGGCGGTGGATGTTCGGGAATGCAGTATGGAATGGCTTTCGAAGCGCAGGCGCAAGACGGCGACATGCTCGTGGAGAATCACGGGGTGAAGCTGATCGTGGACCCGGTCAGCATCTTCTACCTGGAAGGTGCATCCATTGACTTCATCGAAGACGATTTGATGGGTGGCGGCTTCAAGATTGACAACCCCAATGCGGTAGCATCTTGCGGTTGCGGTCACTCGTTCCGCACCAGCCAGCAGTCGCCGGCCGCCGGCAACGGCGGGGGTTGTAGCTGCTAGCAGTATCCCATCTCAAAAGCCCGTAGTAACGACTTCAGTCGTTGGGAGAGCCCGTAGTAACGACTTCAGTCGTTCCGAATCACACATAGGAGTAGAAACAACCAACGATGAGCGAACTTGTTGTTAAGGATTTGCACGTCAGCGTTGACGGCAAACTGATCCTGAAAGGCGTCAATCTCACCGTCAAACAAGGCGAAATCCATGCACTCATGGGGCCGAACGGCTCTGGGAAGAGCACACTGGCCTATACCTTGATGGGCCACCCCAAGTACGAGGTGGAACAGGGCGAGGTTTGGTTCAAGAGCGAGAACGTGTTGGAGATAGGCCCTGATGAGCGTGCGCGGTTGGGGCTGTTTCTGGCCTTCCAGTATCCGGTGACAATTCCAGGCGTAAGTGTCGCGAACTTCCTGCGGTCGGCGTTGAATGCCCGGCGGGGAGCGAACAATGGCGGGGATCCGATCTCGATTCCTGAGTTTCGCAAGCTGATGATGCAGAAGCTGCGATTACTTGATATAGACCCCGCCTTTGCCGGCCGGTACCTGAACGAAGGTTTCTCCGGTGGCGAGAAGAAACGGGCAGAAGTGTTGCAGATGGCTGTCCTGCAGCCCGAAATCGCCATCATGGATGAGACAGACTCAGGTCTGGACATTGACGCTTTGAAGATCGTGGCCGAAGGCGTGGATACGCTCATCGGCCCTGACATGGGCGTCTTGTTGATCACTCACTATCAGCGCATTCTGCAGTACATCAAGCCTGAGAAAGTCCACATCATGTTCAACGGTCAGATCGTGATGGAGGGTGGCCCTGAGATGGCTGAACAGTTGGAAGCCGAGGGCTATGACTGGGTGCGCCAGAAGGTGGGAGCCAATGGCGCTTAGAGATATGCGCGCGATTGTTGCTGACGCGCAGCGCCTGTCACAGCAGACGGGTCTCAGCCGGGCTGTTGTTGAGGAACTGTCTTACCTGAAGGATGAACCTGAATGGGTTCGCCGGCGGCGTTTTGCAGCCTGGGAGGCGTTTGAGGCGAAACCCATGCCCCGCTGGCGGCGGACGAGCCTGGCCCGGTTGAACCTGGACGCTTTCGTCCCTTTTCATCCGCCTTCAGGGGCGCCGGCTGACACCTCGCAGCTTCCAGCCGATCTCCGGAAGGTAATCGCCCGCGACTCGGAGCGGGCCGGCCTGTTTGTCCACCGCAATTCCTCCGACGCGACCGTACTGCTCGACGCTGAGTGGCTCGAACAGGGCGTCATTCTGACCGACCTGGACACCGCCATCCGTGAGTATCCCGACTTGGTGGAGCCTTACCTGATGGGCGATGCCTTCACGCTGGTCGGGACGGGACATCACGACCAGAGCAAGTTCGAGGCGCTCAATGGGGCGTTGTGGAGTGGAGGCATGTTTCTGTACGTGCCCGAGAACGTCTGGATTGACAAGCCGATTCAGGGAGTCTTCTGGGCGGATGTCCCCGGGCTGGCCATTTTCCCCCACACGCTCATTGTCACAGGGCCCAACAGCGGCGTTACCTATGTCGAAGAGAGCAGGTCGCCCGGCGACGCCGGCGAGATCCTCGTTAATGGTATCACAGAGGTCTACACACAGCCTGGATCGCAGGTGAACTTCCTGAGCGTTCAAGCCTGGGCAGACAACGTCTTGTCCTTTTCCTCGCGGCGCGCTGTCACCGGGCAGGACAGTGCTGTGAATTGGACCATGGGCGCCATTGGCGCCGGCTTGTCCCGAGAGTTGGTGGAGACGCGCCTCGTTGGCGTCGGCTCAAGCACAGACATTGTCGGTGTCTTCTTCCTCGACGGCCGCCAGCATAACGACGCCTACACCTTGATTAACCACATCGCCCCTTTCACGACGGGTGATCTGTTGTTCAAAGGCGCGCTGCAGGATCGATCGCGCGCAGTCTTCGAGGGCTTGATCAAGATTCATCCGGGGGCACAAAACGTGGCTTCCTACCTCCACGAGAAGACCCTGGTGCTCAGCGACAACGCGCGGGCTGACGCGATCCCAAGCCTGGAGATTGAGGCCAACGAGGTGCGCGCGTCCCACGGTGCAACGATCAGCAAAATCGATCCAGATCAGTTGTTCTACTTGATGGCGCGTGGTCTGCCAAAGCAAGAGGCAACACGCCTGATCGTCAACGGGTTCTTCGACCCGGTGCTGGAGCGGATTCCACTGGAGAGCGTACGCGAGCATTTGCGCGCCGAGATTTCGGATAAGGTGATGTAGACGACGAGATGGGCTTCGTCGAGGTGTAACGAGTTGACAATTGACGAAGTGTGGGAGTAGCCACGAATGGACACGATCTGGAAAGAACCGACGAAAATACGCAACGTCACTGCAATGCCGGCCCTCGATGTGCGCACTATCCGGCAGGATTTCCCGATCCTTCATCAGGAAGTCCATGGCCGGCCCCTGGTCTATCTTGACAACGCTGCCAGTTCGCAGAAACCCCGGCTGGTCATCGAGGCGCTGGACGAATACTACCGTCACTACAATGCCAATGTCCATCGTGGCATCCACGCCCTGAGTGAGCAGGCGAGCCTGGCCTACGAAAAAGCGCGGCGCAAAGTCGCGCGCTTCATCAACGCCCGGAGCGCGAAAGAGGTCATCTGGACGCGCAACACCACCGAAGCCATCAATCTCGTGGCGTACAGTTGGGGGCGCGCTAGCATCGGTCCGGGTGACGAGATTCTGCTCACGGAGATGGAGCATCACAGCAATCTCATTCCCTGGCAAATCCTGGCGCAAGAGAAAGGCGCAGTTTTGCGATTTATCCGCGTAACGGAGGATGGGCTTCTGGACCTGGATGGTTTCGATGAGCTTCTGACGGAGCGAACCAAACTCGTCGGCATTGTCCACATGTCCAACGTGCTGGGTACGATCAACCCCGTGCCCCAGATCGTTCGACAGGCCCACGCCGCCGGCGCGGTCGTCCTGGTGGATGGCGCCCAGAGCGTGCCCCACCTGCCGGTCGATGTCCGGGCGCTCGACTGTGACTTTCTGGCGTTCAGCGGGCACAAGATGTGCGGGCCGACAGGCATCGGTGTGCTTTACGGCAAGCGGGGGTTGCTCGAGGCCATGCCGCCTTTCATGGGCGGCGGGGATATGATCAGAGAGGTATTTCTGGAATCGTCCACCTGGAACGAACTACCCTGGAAGTTCGAAGCCGGCACGCCGGCCATCGCGCAGGCTATCGGAATGGGCTTCGCTGTGGACTATCTGAACGGGCTCGGCATGGAAATGGTACACGCCCATGAACGGGAACTGGTGCAGTATGCACTGGATGCCCTGTCCCAGGTGGGCGGACTGACGCTGTACGGACCGCCGGCTGAGATGCGCGGCGGGGTCGCAACGTTCAACATTCCGGGTGTCCATCCTCACGACGTCGCCACTATCCTGGACAGCGAGGGCGTGGCGATTCGGGCCGGCCATCACTGCGCTCAGCCTCTCATGCGGCGGTATGACGTGCCGGCGACGGTGCGCGCTAGCTTTTACGTGTACAACCTTCGGGAAGAAATCGACGTTCTCATCGACGGCCTTGATAAGGCCAAAGCCATCTTTGGAATCTAGCCCATGTACGATCTCTATCGCGAACACATCCTGGATCACTATCAGCACCCACGTAACCATGGCGAAATTGAGGACCCCGACATTTCGCAAGAAGAATACAACCCCCTGTGTGGCGACCGTCTGGTCCTCCAGTTGAAGCTCGACGATGATCATGTGGCGGACGTCAAGTTCCACGGAGAGGGCTGTGCGATCAGCCAGGCCTCGGCTTCGATGTTGACTGAGCTTGTGGAGGGCAAGAGCGTAGATGAATTAAAGGCTCTCTCCAAGGAGGACATCCTCGATATGTTGGGCATCCCCATCGGGCCGGTTCGCCTGAAGTGCGCGCTGCTGTCGCTGAAGGCGTTGAAGGCCGGCGTGTATGGCATCCCAGAGTGGGACTTCGAGGAAGAGGAATTGTAGGGGCACGGTCGCCACATAATTTTTATGATATTTATCATAAAAATTGACAAATCGCATCAACTGTGATATAATCAAGCTATAAACATCTGAGCAGTTGCACCAGACGAAGGGTTCCGAACGCTCGCTGTTCGGCAGCGAGGTCGGAGGAGGTAGTAATGGCAACGAAGGTAAGTGAGCTTGACCTGAGTGTAGAAAAATACGGGTTTCGCGACCCGGAGCAATATACCTTCAAGAGTGAGAAGGGGCTGAACGAGAATGTCATTCGTCAGCTCTCCGGCATGAAGGGAGAGCCTGAATGGATGCTGGAGTTTCGGCTGAAGTCATTCGACATCTACAAGCGGAAGCCGGTGCCTACATGGGGCGGTGACCTGTCGGGCCTGGATGATCAGGACATCTTCTATTACGTCCGGCCGGACGACAAGAAGAGCACCAACTGGGACGATGTGCCAGACTACATCCGAGACACCTTTGACAAGCTGGGCATCCCCGAGGCGGAGCAAAAGTTCCTGGCCGGCACGGGGGCCCAGTACGAGTCGGAAGTAGTCTACCATAACTTGCACAAGAAGTGGGAGGAACAGGGAGTCATCTTTCTGGACACTGACACCGGGCTGCAAGAGTACCCAGAGCTTTTCCGGCAGTACTTCGGTACAGTGATCCCTTCCAGCGACAACAAGTACGCTGCCCTGAATGGCGCGGTGTGGAGTGGGGGATCGTTCGTCTATGTGCCGGAGGGAGTTGAGCTGGACATCCCCCTGCAGGCCTACTTCCGCATCAATGCTGAGAACATGGGCCAGTTCGAACGCACCTTGATCATCGTGGACCGAGGGGCAAGGGTACACTACATTGAGGGCTGCACAGCTCCTGTCTACAGCACCAATTCGTTACACAGCGGGGTGATAGAGATCATTGTCAAGGAGCACGCCACGTGCCGGTACACGACGATCCAGAACTGGGCTCATAACATCTACAATCTGGTAACGCAAAGGTCGTTCGTATACGAAGGCGCCTCCATGGAGTGGGTAGACGGGAACCTGGGGTCCCGGTTGACAATGAAGTACCCCGCTGTATTCATGATGGGACGCAAGGCCAAGGGTGAGGTGCTGAGCATTGCCCTGGCCGGCAAGGGACAGCACCAGGACACGGGAGCCAAGATGGTTCACATGGCGCCGGAGACCACCGGCGCCATCACCAGCAAGTCCATCAGCCACAGCGGCGGTCGCGCCACCTACCGGGGTCTGGCCAAGGTAAACAAGGGCGCCAGAAACTCGGTTGTCAGTGTGGTCTGCGACGCGCTGATTCTGGACGATGAAAGCCGGAGTGACACGATCCCGTACATCGAGGTGAACGAGGAAGATGTGACCCTGGCCCACGAGGCCACAGTCGGCCGGATCGGTGAGGAGCAGTTGTTCTATCTGATGAGCCGCGGGCTGCGTGAAAGCGAGGCCATCAGCATGGTCGTGCAGGGGTTCATGGAACCTTTCACCAAGGAGTTACCGCTGGAATATGCGGTGGAAATGAACCGGCTGATCCAGTTCGAAATGGAGGGATCGGTAGGCTAGCGGGTTCCACGCAGGTACACGAGGGGGCGGCAAATCGCCGCCCCCTTTGCGGTTGATGCTGTCCAACCTGTCATCTGTGAATTCGTAGTTACCCAGCCCGGCGATTGAAATCGCGGCAACCCTTGCGAAGTCGCCCCCTTCGACAGGCCCCCTTCGACTGGCTCAGGACGGGGCTTCGTCAAGCTCAGGAGGGGCCTCAGGACGCCGCTTCGGCGACTGGTCTCCAGCCGGCGAGGGTCGGCTTCGCAAGGGTTGGTGCAGTTTCAACTGCCGGAATGCGGCGTTCTACATCAGTTGCCTGCCGGCGCGATCCATCGTAACGACAGTTGCCGGCCTGTCGTCGGGACAAGTGAACATTCTGCTTGCGTCATCCGATTCTGGCGAGAGGTCACCACGCACCGCAGTCAGAGTGCAGACGGACCTCTGCGCAGCCTGTCCCGAGGAGGAAAATGACTCACATCATCCGCCCCTTGCCCATCGTGTTGGTCGCGCTGGTGCTGGCAGTTGCCGGCACGACTGTCTCTGCTGCCCCGCCCCCACCATCCCAACTCGTAACGTTCCCGAACCCCGGACCTGACGTGCTCGCGCAGCTCGCCGGCCAGGGCTGGGACATCTGGGAAGTCACCCCCACCCAGGTCACGGCGCAACTTACCCCCATCCAGGTGACGGCGCTCCACAGCCAGGGGCTGGAGGTCACGCTGCTGGGCAACGAGCTTCAGTACGTCGTCCGTTACCCCCAGTGCTACCGGACTTTCGCGAAGGCGGTGACGGATCTCCAGGGCTGGGCAAATGCCTATCCTGACCTGACGGAGTTGATCGATGCTGGCTCTTCCTGGCAGACCGCTCAAGGTACAGCAAATCGCCGGCTCTGGACCCTGCGCATCACCAACGAGAACAACCTGGAACCGAAACCGAAACTTCTGCTCGTCGCCCTGCATCACGCGCGGGAAATCGTCACGCCGGAGGTCGCGCTGAACCTGGCTGAGCTGCTGCTGACCGGCTACGGCAAGGACGCCGACATCACCTGGATCGTGGACAACCGCGAGGTGTGGATCGTGCCCTTCGTGAATCCCGACGGCCATCTGCGCGCTGAGCAAAGCCAGGACTGGCGCAAGAATGCTGATGACAGCCAGTCGTCGTGCTCGGGTTCCAGCCCGCCCAATTCCTTTGGCGTCGATCTGAACCGGAACTATGATTACTTGTGGGGTACCATCGGAGCCAGCAGCAACCCGTGTAGCCTGACGTATAAGGGGCAGGCCGGCTTCTCCGAACCGGAAACCCAGGCCATTCGCGATCTGGTCCTGGCTCAGAAGTTCAGTCTGGTGATCTCGCTGCACTCCTACAGCAATCTGATTCTCTATCCGTGGGGGTACACCTACTCGCCGGCTCCGGATGATGCCGGCTTGCAGGCTGCTGCGTTCGTGCTGTCCAGTTTCAACGGCTACACACCCCAGCAAAGCTCCGACCTCTATCCTACCAGCGGCGACACCTGCGACTGGGTCTACGGCGCGAACGGTATCCCGTGCTACACCTTTGAGATCGGCGGCGGATGGGCCGAGAACTATTTCTGGCCGGACTGCGCAACCGCCCACGAGCAGTGGCTGGAGAATCGGGATGCTCTGCTGCACGCCATCAAACTGGCCGGCGATCCCTATCGGCTGGCCGAGGCGCCCGTGGTACGAGACATCCAGCTTCACCACAGGGGTCGTTACCTGACGGTCGAAGCGGTTCTGGATCGAAGCGCTACCAGCCCCGAGCCGCCGGCGGGCGGTGACATATTCATCGATCAGATCGGTCTCCCTGGAACCGGCGTCTTGCTGTTGCCGGGGGACCAGGTCCTCAACTCAGCCGCCGAGACTATGACCGCGACCATCGACGTGTCGGGGATGCAGGGCCGGCATACGCTGTACGTGGTTGGCCTCGACGATGCCGGCCGGCATGGCCCGCCGGCGGCTGTGTACTTCCAGCCATGCCCCGACGCGACCGATGATGGCGAAATCAATGTTGAAGACGTCATGCAGATTGCTGCCCTGTGGCGGTTTCGTGCCGGCGACCTCGAGTATGATGCCGCGCTGGACCTGAACGGCGACGGCCAGATCGACGTCCAGGACACCAGCCTGATGGCGGCACGGTGGGGGGAGAGCTGCACAGCTCAGTCCCCCGTTTATTAGTTTGACAATGGCACATTAGACAAATGGTCGATTTCAGCCCGCGGCTACTGGCGGGACTAGCATCCTGAGTAGCGCGGAACGCAGTGGAGCGCGTATCGAAGGGTGCGGG
>JBHHTZ010000092.1:0-9916 GCA_046753605.1 Anaerolineae bacterium | reverse complement strand
CCGAGCATGATCAGGTAGTAGCGGTGGAACAGGCCGGCGGTGAAGGAGAAGTAGGCCAGTTCGGGCAGCAGCCAGGCGGCCCACAAGAGCAGGCCCATGTGCTTCTGACTCAACGGCCAGGCCCAACCCAGCACCAGGGCGGCCAGCACGATGCCCAGCAGAGCCAGCGGCAGCAGCCAGGATGCCTCTTCGACTAGCGGCTGAGTGAACAGGCGGGTGAGGCCGGCGCGGCCCGTTTCGCCCGTCCCTCCAGGACCGCCGTTCGGCCGGCCGGGGAAGTCGCCGCCGTCGTCGCCGCCGGGCGGGCGGAAATTGCCGGTGGGAGCGCGTGCCGCTGGGGGCACGGGCGGTCGCCCGGCGAAGCCTGGCATGGATCGACCATCTTGATGTTGAAGCCCAACCCCACCAGGAACACGCCCAGCAGCAGGTGGCGCAGTTTGCCGCTCTCACTGGCTTTGAGGAAGGCCCACGCGGCCAGTAGCAGCACGAAGACCAGCAGGCCATCGATGGTATTGTTGCGCTCGGCGGCGATGGTGACGGGGGTGACGGCCAGCGCCAGCGCCGCCGCCAGGCCCGGCCACACGCCGAAGCGCCGGCGCACCAGGTGGTAGACCAGCAAAATCGAGCCGAGGCCGGCCAGCGCGTTGGGCAACGCCAGGGCGAAGCCGTTGACGCCCAGGAAGTAGGCCGAGATGGCCTGCACCCAGAAGCCCAGCGGCGGCTTGTCCACCGTCACCGAGCCGCCCGGCTCGAAAGCGGCGTAGAAGAAGTTGTGCCACGAGGTCAGCATGGATTTGACCGTGGCGGCGTAGTAGGTGTTGCCGATGCTGTACGCGCCCAACTGGTAGAAGCGCAGGAACGCACCCAACACGAGGATAAGCCCCAGCCCAAGGCCGGCGACGGCCTACTGCGTGCTGATCTCGTACAGCCTGTTGGACCCGGCTGCTGTGCGATCAACCGCGCGGTCGCCTAAGATTGGATCGTTGCGCAGAACGGTAGACATTCTCAACATCCTCCCTGAAACCTCGATATTAGCTATCGTCAGGGTATCAGCCAAATGTTACCATTCTGAAAACTGGAGGTTTAGATTTGATTCAGACACGTTTCACGAAGTGGGTCCTCGGGGTACTTCTAGACCACCACGTCGATCAACGGGTCAGCCGGAGACACCTTTGTTGACCCCGAATAGCGCTCCGCAGCCGTGGTTGGAGAAGCAGGAGGAGCACCGCCATGGCTTTGGGACTCGCTTCTTTTCTCCTCCACGACTTCCTGGCGAGCCTTGGCTTCCTTCTTGCCGGCCTCAGTCGCCACACGGCGATCTTGAGAGGAAGGATCGCGTGGCGCCAGAGCGGCTCGCTGGATTTGCTCCATCTTGCGGATCGTGGCCTCAGGATTGTCGGGGACGCCGGAAGTATCCAACCTGACCTCTCCGCCCACAGCATACCGCTTGCCATCCGGGCCCGTCTCGTATTGATAGGAGGGACCTCCAACAGCGTACTGCCCCGCTGCGACCAGGTGGGCTTGTTCATGGGCCCGAACCTCCCGATCTCGTGCCTTCAGCCCCTCAACTTTTTTTCTTTCCTCTTCCGTCAGGCCCTGCTCATCGATCGTACCATGTGCTTCACCGGATCGGACGAACTCGTCGTGTAGTTTCTCAACGTCTTGAGGCGAAGAGGGCGAACCTGACGGAGAAGCAGGGTTTGTATATGAAGAGATTGGATATGCCTGAGGGATCGCACCAGTTTTCATAGACCCGTCCTCTTATTTGCGTTCGCAAGCAGGAAACTCTATCCTCCCATCTCTTATATCGGCAGAAAGGGCCAGGGCTTTAGTCCAAAAGAAACGCAACTACTCAGTCACCCTTACGAAGGTTACGAATAGCCTTAGCCGGCAGAGCCATTCTTGACTCATGAGGACGCTTTCGGCCCAAAATGTGCTCACAAACCTTCGCAAGGGTTACAGTCCGAGTAGCTTGACAACGGCACATTGCCAGGGTAGTTACAAAGAAACTTGTCAATCCGACACGCATCATGTAAAATTGACCCATGCAATCTACCATCCCACACGGTCTCCCGACACTGGATGCGGGCGCCGTGTTCTAATTGCGATGTGCAGGCAAAGAGACATAATGGCCTTCAATCCACAGAATCCGGTTATCGTTCAGAGCGACAAAACGGTCTTATTAGAAGTTGACAACGACCTATACGAAGACGCACGGGACGCGTTGGCCCGCTTCGCCGAGCTGGAAAAAAGCCCCGAATACGTCCACACCTATCGCATTACTCCCCTCTCGCTGTGGAACGCGGCCGCCGCCGGCCTCTCCGCCCAGCACATCAACGCAGACCTGGAGCGATTCGCCAAATATCCCGTGCCGGACAACGTCCGCGTGGACATCGCGGACTACATCGCCCGCTACGGGCGTGTCAAGCTGGTCCTGGAAGATGGCAAGCTCCTGCTGGTGTCCGACGACCGGGCGCTCATGGCCGAGTTGGGCCGGCACAAGCTCATCGCCCCGCTCATCAAAGAGCGACTGAGTGCGACCCGCTTCCGCATTGATACGGCCCAGCGCGGACACATTAAACAACTTCTGCTCCAGGTGGGGTACCCCGCCGAGGACCTGGCCGGCTACGTCGAAGGGGCGCGGCTCGAGTTTCGGCTGCTCGCTGTGTGCCAGGCGACGGGGGAACCTTTCGTGCTGCGTCACTACCAGCAAGAGGCAGCCGACGTGTTCCATGCCGGCGGTGCGGCTCACGGCGGCAGCGGCGTCATCGTACTGCCGTGCGGGGCCGGCAAAACCATGGTCGGCATGGCGGCCATGGACAAACTCCAGAGCGCCACGCTGATCGTGACGCCCAACACCGTGGCCGTACGCCAGTGGATCGACGAGCTGCTGGACAAGACCACCCTGACCGAAGACCAGATCGGCGAATACACCGGCGCTCGGAAAGAGATCAAACCCGTCACCATCACCACCTATCAGATTCTGACCTACCGGCCGCGCAAGCGGAACGGGACCGACCTGCGCTCAGAATTCCCGCACTTCGCGCTGTTCGACCAGATGGACTGGGGACTGATCATCTACGACGAGGTCCATCTGCTGCCGGCCCCTGTCTTTCGCATCACGGCCGAGATCCAGGCTCGCCGCCGGCTGGGCATGACAGCCACGCTGGTGCGCGAGGATGGGCTGGAAGGCGACGTGTTCTCCCTGGTTGGACCGAAGCGCTACGACGTGCCGTGGAAGGACCTGGAATCGCAGGGCTGGATCGCCACCGCCGAGTGCCACGAGATCCGCATCCCCCTGCCCGACGAACTGCGCATGGAATATGCCATGACGCCGGACAGATACAAGTATCGCTTCTCGGCCGAAAACCCGATCAAGTTGAAAGTGCTCCAGCAACTATTGCACAAGCATCGCGAAGATACGGTGTTGATCATCGGCATGTATCTGGATCAACTGGAGGCCATCGCCAAAGCCATTGATGTACCCATCATCACCGGAAAGACGCCGGTGCGGGAGCGGCGAAAGCTGTATCAGAAGCTGCGGGACGGCGAAGTTAACCAGTTGGTCCTCTCGAAGGTTGGCAATTTCTCCGTCGATCTGCCGGATGCCAACGTGGCCATACAGGTCTCCGGCACTTTTGGGTCCCGCCAGGAGGAGGCCCAACGGCTGGGCCGGATCCTGCGCCCCAAGCGCAACGGCCTGTTGGCCCACTTCTACGCCCTGGTGACGCACGACACAGTCGATCAGACCTTCGCAGCCAACCGGCAGATGTTCCTCACCGAGCAGGGCTATCGCTACGATATCCTCTACGCCGACGAAGTGGCCGACTTCGAGCCGGCGCTCCTGGCGACACACGCCCGGAAGCCAAGACGCCGCGCGCTGCCCGTCCCCGAGTGAGCTGCCGATCCCCGAGTGAGTGGGTGAGAGTGAGAGTGAGAGCCGGCGGTTGATGAAGATCGAGGAAATAATCCGGTAACGGCTCGCCAGCCGGACATGATGAAGTTCCAGGCATGCATCGGGCAACCGCCCCCCATGATGTTGGTTCCCTTTGATGGGCGAAGGTCTCCTGACCGAGCCCGATTCGCCCCTTCGACAGGCTCAGGACGTCGCCTCGGTCAGGAGACCTTCGGCCATCAAGGGCGTAGGCCGGTTTTGCAAAGGCGGCGTCCTGAGCCTGTCGAAGGGTTGCCGCGAATTCATTCGCCAGCTACCAGTCAAACAAAGAAGAGGCACAAAGCGGGCAAGTTTCGGAGTTACCAGTGACCCAGGTCCAGACAACCCAGAGTAGCATGTACATCGAGTGGGCTGACCAAATGCTGCGCGAGCTCTTGGAAAGCCTCACGATAGCCGAAATGCGCAAGATCGGCCGGCGCCGCGGTTTCACCGTAAAAGGAACACGCAAAGCCGACATCATGGACCAGTTACTCGTGCAACTGGCCAACGTGAGTGCGCCGGACTTCCTGGCCGGCCTGACCCGCGAGGAGCACGATCTGTTGCGCGCCGCCAACACGGCCCTCGGGATGCGCAGGTCCGTGACGTGGGAGGAGGTGCAATGGGCCTGGAATCAATGCGAGGCCGGGGGTCGTGCTCAGGCCGGCCGAAGCAAGGGGCCGAAGGTGTTGCGGCCGGCATTCGAGGGGCTGCAAGAATACGGCTTGCTGTACCGCTGTCGGCTGCACGGCGGCGGAGAGCACTACCACTGGCTGCCCCACCTGCTGGGCGTTCGACTGCCGGTTGTTAAGCTTCAGGTAAAAGCCTATCCTCGAAGAAAAGTCCGGGGCCTGTTGTCCCCTGGTGACACGCCTTCGGCGCCGGCGGCGCTGGCCTTGCTGGTAGCATTCGCCGCGCAGCATTCGCTGCACCTGCGAAAACGGCGCCCCCGCCACCGGCAGGCCGGCTACTTCCACTGGCTTGGTGACTGGGATCACGACCCTGACGAGGTCCAACGAATTCTCGAAAGTCGCCGGGGCTTTCCATGGCCAGAACCCGGCGCCGTCTTGACGGTCCCTCCTCCTCAACCACTGCTGGCTGATAACGTCCTGGACCGGTTCAATCAGTGGCTCGGCCAGCGACGCGGGGCGGCCGACCCGAAGGGGAGCGAACGAGAATACGCCGGCTGGCTGGTCCTGCTGGCTATCGCAGCCGGAATTCTGACGAAACCCGAGGAGGCGAAGACTTCCCTGGCAGTGCAGCCGGCGCAGTGGCGGGCGTGGCAAAGCTGGCCCCCTGAGGTGCAGTTGCGCACGCTGTTCGACATCTGGCGCCAGAGCATAATTGGCCTGACCGAGCTAGCCGTGGCCCAGCACCGTAAACCGGGACTGCGTCTTCAGCGAACGTTGGTTCACCCACAAGCATTCACGCAGCAGGATTTCACGCCGCAGGACCTGGCGCAAGAGTTAGCGCTGGCCCGAGGATTCGCCACGCGACTCCTGCAGGAACTATCGGCTAATACCTGGCACGACTGGTTCTCCTTCGCCGAAGCTGCCCGGCAGATCGATCCCGAGTTCCTGCACAACAATCATGGCCCGGAGGCCTGGGGCTTCGTGGTCCGGGGCAAGAAGCGGCTTGACCCCTCCCGCCGTGGCGATTGGGACCGCGGGTATCGCCCAATCCTGGCCGCCATTCTTGAAGGCCCGTTGCGATGGTTCGGTATCGTCGAGGTGGGCTACAGGGGTGGCCGGCCGCTGGCCTTTCGGCTGACCGAGACCGGCGCCTGGCTCTTGCGCGGCGAAGGCCGGCCAGGCCCATTGCTCCCCGGAGAAGCGGACGAAGCACCCGTCACGTGGCTGGACGACAGCACGTTTCGGGCGTTGCCGGGGCCGGAGACGGCCAGCACGCTCGCCCTGGCCGGTAGTCTGGCTCAACCCACCCGACGCGCCTTCGTCTACGAGCTGTCAGACGAAGGCATCCAACAGGCATTTGCACGTGGCATCGATCCGGCGGCCATCGCCGGCACGTTCGAGAAGGCCGGCGCGCCCTTGCCGGCCGCCGCCAGTCAGCGCATCGAGGGCCTGTGGTCACACTTCGGCTACATCCACCTCTACGAAAAGCTCACCGTCCTGGAGCTGGCCGACGATCTGGCCCTGCGCGAACTCCTGGCCAACACCAATCTACGCCAGCATCTCATCCACCAGTTCTCGCCGAGGGTCGTCGTCGTCGAAGACAGCGCCGTGGATGCGCTGGTCGAGGAACTGATCAAGAAAGGGTACACACCGAAAGTAACCAGTGATCAGTGATCAGTAAACAGTGATCAGTGTTCTAGCTATCCGACTCTCTCACGGATACAAGAAAACACGGATGTGTAGCTTTTTCTGTTTTTTATCCGTGTTTCTTTCCATCCGTGTGGGCTGCTGAACTCCCGTCAGCTTGAGCTGTATTACGTATAAGTTTACTGATCACTGATCACTGTTCACTGATCGCGACACACGGAGTCAAGAGCGTGGCTAGTCTGAAACAGATTCTGGAAACCTACCATATAGACGTGCTGCGGGCCATTGCCAAACACCACGGCCTGGAGGTCACGTCGTCGCGCAAAGCGCCGCATGTCAAGGGGTTGGTGAAGATCCTTAGCCGGCCTGAGACGGTGAAACGCGCGCTCGCCGATCTCACACCGTTGGAGCGACGCGCGCTGGCGCTCATCCAGACGGCCGGCGGCACAGTTCACTCGAGCGGGCTGAAACAGACACTGTCGAAGGCCGGCGCGGTCAAAGACACGCCAGACCCGACCAGGACCCGATGGTCGGGCGGCTACTACGGTGCGTGGTACGAAGGAAATCCCAGCTACAAAGGAACCCCTTGCTACGAGGATCTCATGGCCCGGCTGGCCCTGCGCGGTCTGGTTTTCAGCCGAGAACCTATCCAGGCCGGCCGCAACGTGATCGAATGGACTCCGGGACGCACAGTGTTCATCCCGCCGGCCATCGCCCAACATCTGCCCGATCTGGCATCGCAACTGGATGAGAAGAAGAAGGCAGTAGCCGAGCCCCCTCAAAAGATGATCGGCTCCGCGCGCATCTTCCAGCGCGACCTGGGCCGTTTCTGGCGCTACATCCGCAGCCAGGGCGAACTGCGGCTCACCACCCAGGGCTACGTCTACAAAGCCGACCTCAAAGTCATCAGCGAAACCCTGGGGGTGGCGGCCGATCTGGGGTCGGGTCGGGGTGAGGCCCACAATGGCCGGCTGTACTTCATCCGCCGCTTGCTGCCCGACCTGGGTCTGGTGCAGCCGGGCCGATCCGGCAATCTGGAACCCGTGCCGGACACCAAATTCTTGAAATTGTCGCCGGCCGAACGCGTGAAACGCACGCTGGTGGCCTGGCGCGATGGCGCCGGCTGGAATGAGTTGCTGCACCTGCCGGTCCAGGCCTCCGGCTACCGTCACACCAACCCGGCGCCGGCCCATCTCAAGGACATCCGCAGGAAGATTCTGGCCTACGTGCAAGAGATGGGGGCCGACGGCTGGGTGGAGACAGAAACGCTGATCGACCTGGTTCGCCTGCGGGACTATGGATTCCTGTTTCCGCAACGGCAGTACCACGCACACTACAGCTATTACCGTCGCAGCGCCTATGCCACCCCCTACTATGGTAACAACAACCCGTTTGGCATCACGTGGTCTGGCGTCAAGGACGAGGTCGATGGGTGGGAAAAGGTCGAGGGTGGGCTGATTGCCCATATCGTAGCCGGCCCGCTCCACTGGATGGGGATCACCGACCTGGGCTATCCCGCCACAGCGAGGACTGATCCCAACAACCCGGCGCTTCCCCCGGCTTACCGTTTGACAGAGATGGGGGCCTGGCTATTGGGCCTGGGCGAGCCGGTCGAGATCGCTGAAGAGGGCGGCCGAGTCGTCGTTCAACCCAACTTCCAGGTTCTGGCCATGGAGCCCATCCCCGACCAGGTGCTGATCAACCTGGATCGGTTTGCCGAACCCCAGGGTGGCGATCGGGTGATGACCTACCAACTCACCCGCCAGTCAGTCTACGAAGGTCAGCAACAGGGGTGGGCCGTGCCCAAGATTATCCGCTACCTGGAAAAGACCACCGGTGCGCCCCTGCCGGGCAACATTCGCCGGTCGCTGGAAGAGTGGCACGCCCTGCACGAGCGCATCGTATTTCGACGGGGTTTGACGCTGGCCCAGGCGGCCGACGAAGCCACTCTGGATCGATTGTTGAAGGAGCCGAAACTTAAAGAGTCCCTGGGCCGGCGCATGACGGATACGGTGACTCTCCCGCCCAAATCGGTCAAGCAAATGGCCACGCTGCTACGCCGGCAGGGGTGGCTGCCCCTCGTTACCGCGAAAAACGAGACCCAGGCTCCCGACAGCGTACGTGCCGACGCGGATGGCCGGCTGCGCTTCGTACACGCCGCGCCCAGCATCTACGCGCTGGGCCGCGTGGCCCCCTTCAGCGAGCCCGTCGATGGAGGCCGGCAGATCACCCAGGCGGCGGTTCGGAACGCATTGCGGGCCAGGGGCGTCACCGTGGACACCATTCTGGAGGACTTGCAGTCGGTTCACGCCGGCAAGCTGCCCCGCGATCTGGTACACACCATCAAGGCCTGGGGGAAATACTACGGCGCTGCGACCATGGACACCCTGACCCTCATCCAGTTCCGCGACCACGACGCGCTCAAGGAACTGCTCGCCGACCCCGAACTAAAGCCCTACCTTCAACCTTTCGAGGCCGGCCAGCGGGCCCTGGCCACCGTCAACCGCGAACACCTGGACACTGTGCAGCGCCTGCTGGCCGACCGAGGCATCGAAATCAAGTGGGGACTGCGTTAGACACCCAAATCTGAAATCTCCAAATCTGAAATCCGAGATGACATCAGCCGCATCCCGTTCAGGATCACGATCAGCGACGCGCCCATGTCGGCGAAGACCGCCATCCAGAGGGTGGCCAGGCCAGGCACGGCCAGGGCCATGAAAATGCCCTTGATGAGCAGGCTCAGCGCCACGTTCTGGCGGATGATGCGGCGGGTCCGCCGGCTCAACTCGATGGCGAAGGGCAACTTGCGCAAGTCATCGGCCATCAGCGCGATGTCGGCCGTCTCCAAAGCCTGATCGGTGCCGGCCCCGCCCATGGCGATGCCGACGGTGGCCGCCGCCAGGGCCGGCGCGTCGTTCACGCCGTCGCCAACCATCGCGACCTGCCCATATTCGTCCAGCAGTGCCTTCACAGCACCGACCTTGTCTTCCGGCAGCAGATTCGCTCGCGCCTCGTCAACCCCGACCTCAACACCAATCGCCTGCGCCGTGGGTTCGTTATCGCCGGTCAACATGATGATCCGCTCGATCCCAACTTCCCGCAGCCGGGCGATGGCCTGGACGCTGCTGGGCCGAACCTGGTCGGACACGGCGATGAAGCCCCGAACGGTATCGCCGTCGTGTACCAGCATCGTGGTCTGTCCCTCGGCTTCGGCCTGGTCGAGCTGCCGGCACAGGGGATCATCGTGTGAATAAGTCACGTCGAAGTGACGGTGACTGCCAACCGTGACCGGCTTGCCGTTGACGCGACCGCGTACCCCACGCCCTGCCAGCGCTGTGACCCCCTCGGCCGCGCCGTAAGCCTGGCCCAGCCCGCGGTCGGCGGCGGCGCGGGTGATGGCCCGCGCCAGCGGGTGCTCGGAGCGGCTCTCCACAGCCGCCGCCAGCGCCAGCACATCATCGCAATCTCCGCAATCGACATCACCACCATTGCGCGCCCGGTCGTCGGCGCAACAGTCATCGGCGCACCGAATCTGGCTGACCGCCGGCTGGCCGCGCGTGAGCGTCCCCGTCTTGTCGAAGGCGATGACCCTCAGCGCGCCGGCGGCCTCCAGGTACGCGCCTCCCTTCACCAACACGCCGTTCCGCGCCGCGTTGCTGATGGCGCTGACAATGCTCACCGGCGTTGAGATGACCAGCGCACACGG
>JBHHTZ010000091.1:0-10000 GCA_046753605.1 Anaerolineae bacterium | reverse complement strand
TCAGGCCACCGCCGTGCCCAGGTCATGCCGAACGGAGCGCCAGCGGAGTGAGGAATCCCTGTTACCGTACCCGGATAAGTGGGCTGCATTGGAGAAACAGATACTTATCTTCTGCCCATCGGTTGACGCATTTGCCAGCGGACTTCGCCTTTTCTTGCAGTGTCCCAGGGATTCCTCACTCCGCTGGCGCTCCGTTCGGAATGACATGGAGGTGGAGGATTGTTCAAATGACATCGCTCGCACTCGACCGCGTCACCAAAGATTTCGCCTCACAGGGAGGAACCGTCCGCGTACTGCGCGGCCTCTCCCTGTCCGTGGCGTCGGGGGAACTTCTGGCGCTTCTCGGGCCGTCCGGGTGTGGCAAGACGACGACCCTGCGGTTGATTGCCGGCCTGCTCCAACCAACGTCGGGTGACATTGCCTTCGACGGGCAGTCTGTGCTGCATCTGCCGCCCGAAAAGCGGGGTGCTGTGATGGTGTTCCAGCAGCACCTGCTGTTTCCCTTCATGTCCGTGGCGGACAACGTGGCGTTTGGCCTGAAGATGCGGCGGGTGGGACGCGAAGAAATCCGCCGGCGCGTGGCAGAGGCTCTGGCGATGGTGCAACTGGCCGGCTTCGAGCATCGCTGGCCGGATGAGCTTTCCGGGGGCCAGCGGCAGCGGGTGGCGCTGGCGCGTGCGCTGGTGGTTCAGCCACGCCTGCTGCTGCTGGATGAACCGCTCAGCAATCTGGACGCCGAATTGCGCGAGGAACTGCGGGCAGAGATCATCGACTTGCAGCAGCGGGTGGGCATCACCACGATTTTTGTGACCCACGACCAGTCCGAAGCTGTGGCTGTTGCAGATCGCATCGCGTTGCTGCTGGATGGCGCTATTGTCCAGGTTGGTGCGCCGCGTGATTTCTACGAGCGCCCCGCTGATGTCCGCGTGGCACGGTTTTTCGGCGGCGTGAACGTGTTTCCCGCGCGCAAACGCGGCGACACTATCGAGACGGTGTGGGGACCCCTCGCGGTCGGGCAGAGCCCGCTGCCGGATGGTCCGGTCCTGGCGACCATTCGGCCCGAGGCGATTCAATTTGGGCCGAATGGGACAAACTCCCTCTCAGCCCGGGTAACGACATGGACCTATCTGGGTGAGTCGGCGCGCTGTGTGGCCGAGGTCGGCGAGACCCGGTTGGAGATCAGCGCGCCGCCGTACGTTGCCTGCCGGCCCGGCGAGGTGATCACCTTGCATCTGCCGGGTGAGCGCATCTGGCTGATGCCGGCGGAGGGCTGAGCAGTCAGCATACCCGAGCGGGTCACCCTGATGTACGAAAATGCTAGATGGCTGGATGGCTTGTTGAGCGCTGAGCCAACCAGCCATCCAGCTATCCAGCCAACTATTCTCGGAGCGGACAATGCCTTCACGACGTGAGTTTGAGCCGGCTGACCTGGCTGATTGGTCGGCGCACATTGAGAAGGCCGGCGCCGAGGTGTTGAGCAAGCTGGCCGCACTGCCCGACACTGCCTGGCTCGAAGTGGTTGAAGGGACGTGGACGACCAAAGACGTGATCGGTCACTTGGCGGCCTGGTCAGATTACCTGTTGGACGAAGTTGAAGCGCTGGCGCGGGGCGATGCCGACGCGATCCGGGCGGTTGACATAGACGACTGGAATGCAGTCCAAATCGCCGCCCGACGAGACTGGCCGGCTGAGAAGGTGCGAGCGGTGTGGGAAGCGACCGTCAGGCGTGCCCTGCGCGTGGTCGCGCAGTTGTCGGCCGATGAGATGACCCGTCGCCGGCGCGTGGCCTGGACCGATGACCCTGTGTCGCCGGCCGACCTGCTGGAATTGTGGTTGCTCCACATTGAGCAGCATCGAGGGTCGCTGACCGACCGGCATGAGAGGAGTAACGAGAGAGAGGCAAGTGCATGAGTATCTGTGTCAACAATCACCTGAGTCGATACGGCGGCCTGGCAGTAGGCCACGAAGATGAGCAGAAACGGTACTTCGAGGAGAAGCGGCTGTATGCCCTTCAGATCGAGTCGACCGATGCCTGTCACCAGGGCTGCATTTACTGCTACGCTGGTTCGACGCCGCAGGAGACACGCGGTCTCACCTCGGAGGAGATTCGAGGTCTGTTGGACGACGCCGCCGCGCTGGAGATTCGGGCAATTGATTGGCTGGGCGGAGACCCCCTCGTCCGGCCCGACTGGTACGGGTTGATGAAGTATGCCCAATCGCTGGGCATAATCAACAACGTCTGGACCAGCGGGCTGCCGCTGCGCAACATGGAGATCGCCCGGCAGGTCTACGAGGTGACGGAAGGCGGCTTCGTGTCGGTGCATGTCGATTCCATCACGCCGGAAACCTACGCTCAACTCCATCGGGAAGGCAACCCTCACTACATCAATGCCATTGTAGAAGGGGTGGAGAATATGCTGGTTCTGGGCAAATCGCCTGACAAGATGATCAACTGCATCACCTACACTGCCCGCCAGGGACCGGAAGATGCCATCGCGACGATGCGCTGGTGGTTTGAGGAGAAGGGGCTGCGCACCTGCCTGACGATGTTTAGCCCGTCGGGGATGGGGGCCGAGTGGCGCGATTTGGAACCTGGCCTCAACGAAGTTCAGCAGGTGTACACCGAACGAGACCGCATCAACTATGGCAATGACAACATCACCATCGCCGCCATGGACACCGACAAGTACTACTGCGGCGCCATGGCTACTGTCACCTTCACCGGTGACGTGACGCCCTGCTCGGTCATTCGCGAAGGGGTAGGTAACATTCGGGTTACACCTTTCCAGCGAATTGTTGCGGAGCACCTCGATGCCCTTGTTCATGGTGACCTGCACGAGGTCTGCAATTTGCCGGTACCGTGTAACACCTGCATGCACAACGAGCACTGCTGGGGCTGCCGCGCCAGCGCGTACCACTACAGCGGCGATGCGGACGGCCTCGACCCCAAGTGTTGGCTTGTGCCAGCCAACTGGGAGCGGGAGATCGAGTTACAGGTACGGTAGACGTTCAAACTCAATAAGAAAGGGAACACACTTTGATCGCCGAAGGTCTCCTGACCGAGGCGAATAGGGCTCGGTCAGGAGACCTTCGCCCATCATAGTAGCTACAGAAGAAAGGAGACACACCAATGACTGAGCGCAGGCTCGACGTCGGAATTGAAAACGTCAACGAGGTATACGACGGCCCTGGAGGGGTCTTGTGGGAGATGCTCATGGGTGAGCAGATCCACGTAGGCGGGGCGGAGGAGACGGACACCCTGGCCCAGAAAGCCGGCATCACGGCCAACAGCCACGTCCTCGATGTGTGCAGCGCGCTGGGCGGTCCGGCTCGCCACCTGGCAAAGCAGTACGGCTGCCGGGTCACCGGCCTCGATGCTACCCGCCGCATGTACGAGGAGGCCATTCGTCGCACTGAAGAGGCCGGCCTGTCCGACAAAGTCGAGTACAGGTTCGGCAACGCCCTTGACATGCCCTTCCGCGCCAACACTTTTGACGTGGTGTGGGGCCAGGATGCCTGGTGCTATGTCACCGACAAGGAGCGTCTCGTTCGGGAGTGTGCGCGGGTCGTCAGGCCGGGCGGCGTTGTCGCTTTCACGGATTGGCTGGAGACCGGCCCGATGAGCGACGAGGAGTGGACTGCGCTTCACACATTCATGGCCTTCCCCTACATGGAGACTCTCGAAGGCTACGTCACCCTGTGCGAGGCAGCCGGCCTGACGGTCGTCGAAAAGGAGGATCCCAGCCCCGACTTTGCCAGGCACGTGCAGGTGTATCTGGATATGCTCGAAAATCAGTACAGACAGGACATCATCGGCAACTACGGCCAGGAGATGTATGACGACGTGGTGAGCGGCATCACCCTGTGGCGAGATGCATCGGCCGCCGGCAAGGTTGGCCGGGGACGCGTCATTGCTCGCAAGCCGGCATAGCCTGCTGATCAGGCAATGCAATAGGCTACGAGCTATCTATCGGAACGAGAGACCTCCGAGGTTTCCGTAAAAACCTCGGAGGTCTTCTGAACTCTTGCTCCTCGCGTCCGGCTCTAGCGGCCGGCGTTCCGCATGATCACCGGCAGGCGCAGGAAGAAGATATCTCTGTGCAGCCGGCTGACACCGCCGCCGAAAGTGGCGAACCACTTGTCGCCGTGGCTGTCGAAGTCGATCGCGAACACGCTGTCGTTGGCCAGGCCGGTGCTGGTGGTGTACGTCTTCCACTTGCGGCCGTCGAAGCTGGAGGCTCCGCTCGTGCTGCCGGCCCACACCTTGCCGTCCGCGCCGGCGGCCAGGGTCTGCACCCGGTTGTCCACCAAGCCATCGTCGGTGGTGTACGTCGTCCAGTTCTCTCCATCGAACATGCTGATCCCACCGGGGTGATCCACATCTTGAGGCAGCAGCCCGAACCACACGTTGTCAGACGGGTCGATGGCGATGGACGTCACGAAGTTCGTGCCCAAGCCGTCTGCGGCCGTGTAGGTCGTCCAATCGCTGCCATTGTAGACGCTGACGCCCCGGAACGTAGCAAACCAGACTTTGCCCTGGCTGTCAATGACGATTTCTCGTATGTCGTTGTCCGCCAACCCGCCTCCGGTCGTGTCCGAGTTGAAGGTCATAAAGGAGCTGCCGTCGAAGAAGCTAGCGCCCTGTCCGCTGGTGCCCAGCCAGACGTCGCCGTCGCTTTCCACCGCGATAGCCTGCACGAAGTTGTCTGCCAGGCCGTCCGCAGTCGTATACGTCGTCCACTCAGCGCCGTTCCAGAAGCTGGCGCCGCCGGTTGTGCCGACCCAGGTCTGGCCGGCGGTTGCACCCACGGCAATCGCCCATACACTGTTCGAGGCCAGCCCGTCGGCGGTGGTGACGGTGGTCCACGTGCCGTTTTCAAAGACGCTCATGCCCTGATCGGCTGTGCCGACACACACCCGGTCGCCGGACCGTGGGTCAACAGCGATGGATGTCGTGAAGTCTGACGCAAGCCCCTGGTCTGTGTTGTAGGTGGTCCACGGTCCTGGCAGAGGCGCGCGGAACTGGCTGACGCCGCCTCCCAAGGTGCCGACCCACTTGTCGTTGTTGCCGGCCACGCCGATGGCGCTGACGCTGTTGGACCCCAGGTCCGGTTCGGTGTAGTCGTTCCAATTGTGGCCGTCGAAACTGCTGACGCCGCCGGCCGTGCCGAACCACAGAATGTCCTTGTTGTCCACAGTCACATCAGAAACGGTGTTGTGGATCAATCCGGAGTTGGCTGTGGTGAGCGTCTCCCAGGTGGAGCCGTCGAAGATCGTGACACCACCGGGCCTGGCGGCGGATTCGGGCAACAGGCCGAACCACATCTTGTCGCCGGCGGACATCGCAATGGACGTGACGAAGTTGGTTCCCAGCCCATCGTCCTTGGTGTACGTGGTCCAACTATCGCCGTCCTTTACACTGACCCCACGGAAGGTGGCGAACCAGACGCGACCATCGCTGCCAACGGCGATGTCGCGCACTTCGTTGTCTGCCAGACCTTCGGCGGTTGTCGCAGTGTTGTAGATGGTCCAGGCACTGCCGTCGAAGAAGCTGGCGCCGGCCCCGCTGTGGCCGGCCCACACGTGGCCGTCGCCGTCGATGGCAAGAGCTCGCACGAAGTTGTCGGCCAGTCCGTCCGCGGTCGTATAGGTCATCCAGACGTCGTCGGCCTTGTCAGCCGTGCCCATGTCGTCGAGAACGCTGAGGCCGGCCACTGTGCCAATCCAGGCCTTGCCAGAAGAGCTGTCGATGGCCAGTGCGGCGACGTTGTCGGCAGCCAACCCATCACTGGTCGTGTAAGTCCTCCACTGACTGCCGTCGAAGACACTTACCCCACCCCCGGCCGCACCGAACCAGACTTCGTCGCCCCGCGTTGCAACGGCGACAACTACGTCCGACGCCAGCCCGGAATTTCGGGTGTTGTAAGTAAGCCAAATGCCCGCCTCCGCCTGAGTGTCCGTCTCGGGACTCGCCGCCAGCCCTACCGGCACCAGTACCAGGAGTAGGCATAGAAGAGCAATGATCGATCTGTGCATCGGATCCCCTCCTACCGTATTCTTTCCGGAGTCCCGAGCAGGCCGGCGACGATACAGTCGATAGCAGCCGCCGTGTCTTGCTCCGTGCTGTCAGAGCAGGGACGCGCTGACAGTCGGGAACACCTGGGTGAATATCCGGTATGGTATACTATCGCTCGCGGGGCTTGACGCATCAAGCCCCGCGAGAATCGGTTTCAGTAGGTGTTACTTGAATGGCCAGAAGACGCCGAAGATGTCCCAGCCCTCGGTGAGCAGATTGCGGTTGTCGCCCCACACGGCCAGATGCCGGCCTTCCCCGGGGTCGTAGGCTATGCCCGAGGACGCCTGGTCCCCAGTCGTGGAGACGAAGGCGAAGTTCTCGGCTGAGGGACTCCCTCCAGGACTGAGCAACCGTCCGACGAGATCGATGAAAGTCTCCGGTCCGCCTCGATCGTCGCACCACACGATGAGATACTCTCCTCGTCCATCATCGAAGGATAGCGACGGAGCGAACTGGTTGCTGGCGTTATCGACCATTGAGCCAATTTCGGCCCCGATGCGGTTGGGTGGCGCTACCCGCTGGCCGAACATGTTCTTGCTCTCAGGATCCCGGTTGTCCGACCAGAAGACCAGGTAGTCACTCGTTCGCGAACTGTAAGCAACGGCCGGATCCGTCTGGTCCGCCGGCGCTGTGGAGACAGAGAAGGAGCCGCCCCTGGGCGTTCCGGCCTCGCGGAGCAACTGGCCAAAGATGTCGTTGCCTGTCGCAATGGCATTTCGGCTGTCGCTCCAGACGAGCAGGAACTCGTTTCTATCGGGGTTAAAGGTCAGGCGCGGTTGCCGCTGGCTGGCCGGCAAGGTCAATACTGGGAACTCCGGCCCCACAGAAGCGCCACTGTGTTCAAAAAGCCGACCGAACAGATCGTGGCCCGTGAAAGCAGCATTTCGGTCGTCGTCCCACACAATCAGGTAGCGGTCCATGTCTGGATCGTATGCGACGGCCGGCCAGTCCTGGCGTCCACGAGCGGTGGTAATGGTGAGGACCGGCGGATTTGCTGCTCCCTCGTTGCTAAGCCGCTGTGCGAAGATGTCTCCTCCGTTGCTCCAAACCATCAAGTACTCATCCTCGGTGGAGTTGTAGGCCACCTGAGGATGGAACTGGTTGCCTGGCTGGGCGATGACGGCGAACCCTTCGGGGGTACCGTCGCCCTGGGCGCTCGGCGCGGCAAAGACCACGCTCAACCCGCCCGTCAAGAGTATCACCACTACCAGGCTTGTCAAGATCAGTACTTTCTTTGTCATCATGTGTCTCCTTGTCACATTCTCTTACTTGAGGACATAATCCCTATCGCCAATAGAACGGGATTCCTGATGTGAATCTTGCTTTCGAAGTACCCTGTTGCAATCATCGTTCTTGCATTTCACCACCCCCTCGAGGGATGCAGGCTATGGCACGCAGGCATTGAAGCTTACGTCATCCAGGAAAATGTCATTGGCCTGTTGGGTCTGAAAGTCGAAGAACAGTAAAACGGTCTGGCCGGCGAGGCTCGAAACATCCACCTGATGGGTCTGCTGGAACCATCGGCCGGTAGACCCTCCCACCCCGACGGTTGCGATACTCTGCAAGACCTGTTTGCCGGTGTCCCGCAGTTCAACGCTCAGGGTGGTGGGACCCTGGTAGAACCGCCGTACGTAGGCTTGAAAGGAAAGCGTGACTTCGGTTGCCGTGTCTGGGATGGCGATTGCCTGATAGAGGCGATCTTCGCTCAAAGACTCGCCTCCGAACCACGCAGCCCGTCTTCCCGACGGCGGGCTGCCTATCGGCAGGTCGGCGCTTACCAGTTCGCCGGCATGTGTTCCTTCTTGTATCCAGGGAGGCGCCTCACCTTCAACGACTGACTCGAACCGGCCGTTCTCGATCTCGCACCGCTCCACGATCGGCGTTGGTGTTACCTCGGGAGCGGATGTAGCAGTCGGTGTGGCGGCCGGTGTGGTGCTTGGGACCGTCGTCGCCGGCTCTGTGGCAGTCGGCGTTGCGCTCGGAGTGACCGTGGCGGTCGCCGTTGCAACGGGCGTTGTTGTGAGCGTTGCGGTTGGCTGCTGAGAGGACGTGCCGTTGCGGACCAGGGGCAGGTATACGTACGAATCGCCCTCGGCCTGCATCAGCACGACGCCGCTCGCCCCATCATGGCCGGCAGTGCTGGAGCGGACGAGTCCGGGAAACAGCACTGATCCGAAGAGCACGCCAAGTCCGATAGATACTGTAGCCAGGTATCTCACTTGTTCTTTCTCAGAATTGTACGATCTCGGCTAACCGTTCGGCCTGTGTGACCCAGCGCCGCACCTTCGTCAGGGTCGGCGGGCGCCGCGTCACCTGGTTGGTGATGTTGACCGTCATAAGTTGGGCATATAGGCGTTCCGGGTGGCTGCGAGCCAGCTCGCGTGTCGAATCGACGCCGGCCTCCTCCAGGAGTTCGACGTACACATCGCCAATGCCCTCGATCCGAAGCAGATCGGCGCGCTTTGTTAGTCTCAAGATCAGGCCGGCATCTGCCCGCATTTGGGCGGCTAACATCTCCCTGCCTTCTGGTGTGCCGGCTACCGCCAGCAGTTGGTTGGTCGTCGTGAGTCCGTGTTCTTTGAACCTGGTTGCTAGCTCCGGGCTGACACCTTTCAGTTTTGAAAGTGGTGCGGGCATAAGTGCCTTTCCTTTCCGACCTGCCTATAGAACTATATCACATATAAATCCTTGTTTGGTTAGAGATCAGAAAGAATACGGTTGGGTTTGGTTGGTGCGTTGTGAGTTCTGAGGAAGCAGGGGGGTAGGCGTTCAGGTGGTAACGCTCCAAGTACCCTGAGTAGGCGGTCTGGCTGCTTGAGCGCGGCGCGGGTTAGGAGAGTTGCGTGGACGTGCCGGCGAACAGGTATCCGACACCGCGCACGTTAAGGATGTATTCGGGATCAGCCGGCTGCGGCTCCAGCTTCTTGCGTAGGCAATGGATGTAGTACTTGACCAGATTCCTGGCTTCCCACTCGTCGGCCTCGTAGCCTTGCACTTCCCGGACAAGCTTGCGGTATTCCTGGACTTCACCGGTGTGCTGCACCAGATGTGTCAGCAGGGCAAATTCTGTTGGAGTCAGGCTGATCCACTTGCCATTCCGGCGAACTCTGCGCTGGTGACGATCGATCATGATGCTGTACGACCGCAGGTTTCCATTTCCATGTGCGCCGTTTGCTGTGCCGTTTTGGGTTGGGCGGGAGCCAGTAGATGAGCTGTCCGCCGGCTCGTCCTGCTTCAGGAGGCGCACCATGTCATGAAGCCGAGCGAGCAACAGCTTGTCTCGTCTGGCGCGGCGTGTCTTTGCTATGCCCTGAGTGACACTACTCATCAAATCCTCGGCTCTGAGTGGCTTGATCAGGTAATCGTGGACGCCGTAGCGCAGCGCCGTGATCGCTGAGGCGGCGGTGGGACGGGAGGTGGTGATAATAATCGAGGCATCGGGACAGCCTTGCCGAATCTGTTTCATCAGCTCGATCCTGGTGAGGGCCTCTTTACCTAGGTCCAGCACGATCACGTCGTAACGGATTTCTGTTGCGACGTTGAGGGCTTCCACGCAGGCCTCGGCATTCTCTATGTGATACCCTTTAGTATCGAGCACCTTATGGAGGCTTCCGGCGATTTCCCTTTCGTTGTCTACAACGAGAATACGACCTTTGTCCGATAACATCCTTTTCTCCCCGACAACTATCACAGTTCTTGGGTAGTTAGATTCCAACCTGTTCAATGGTCTTACGTCGAGCGCGATAGACTTAATTCGGCCAGTGTGGTAGACTTCGTGCGGCCGCCGGCCATCGACGGCTGACTCTAACAATTGACGAATGAGGGTTACTTCTCAGCCACTTCGCGCCTGGCGAATAAATTCGCGGCAACCCTTCGACAGGCCCCTCGTCAGGCTCGGGACGATGCTCGGGAGGGACCTCAGGA
>JBHHTZ010000090.1:0-10013 GCA_046753605.1 Anaerolineae bacterium | reverse complement strand
TCGAGCCGGGTCCTGGAGGTGGTTACAGCCACCTCGTCGGTCTCGTTTCTCACTAACAACTCAAGCTCATGCCGCACGGCGTCGGAGGCGAAGCCTTCACCGCGCATATCTCGCTCAGCGCGAGCGATCAAGGGTTCCACCAACGTATTGAACTGCTCGGCAACCGTTGGCGTTGCTCCGTTCTCGGCCAATACAAGGCGGGCAGCAGTGCTGTAGGCATGCATTACATCCATCGTGGAGGAACTGAAGGCACTGAACACCGGCGAGTAGGGCGTGGTCAACGCGCGGCGGGCACCCAGGGCTTCCAGCAAGCCGGCGGCGTGGGTCGGGCCGGCCCCGCCGTATACCACCAGCACCGTGTCGCGCAGCGATGCCCCTCTCAGGCCGTCCGCCTCCGCCACCCGGCGGATATTCTCGGCTGTGGCCTGATCCACAGTTTGCTTGATGCGCCAGGCTGCCTCCTCTGTTGAACATCCCAGGCGATCGGCAATCTTCTGCACGGCAGACAGCGCCTTGTCGCGATTGAGGCGCATTCGTCCACCCAGGAAGTAGTCGGAGTTCACGTAGCCCAGGACTACGTCGGCGTCGGTGACGGTCGCCTCTGTCCCCCCGAGGTCAAAGCAGGCCGGGCCGGGCAGCGCGCCGGCACTCTGCGGACCGACCTTCAGGCGGCCGTCGGCGATCCAGGCAATCGAGCCGCCGGCGCCCCCCAGCGCCGACACGCGGATCATGGGCAGGTTGATCGACAGGCCGGCAATCTCTGGCGTCAGGTCATAGCCCACCTGGCCGTTGGTGATGACTCCAATGTCCACACTGGTCCCGCCTATGTCCACACTTATCGCGTGAGACAATCTGTATGTCTCTACCAATCGGCGCGCGCCCAGCAATCCCGCGACTGGCCCAGAGTTGTAGGTGTTGAGGGCCTGTGTCTTGGCTACGCGAGCTGCACCGCCGTTGTTGTGAACGACGAGCAGCGGCCGGCTGTAGCCGGCTTGCCGTGCTTGCTCCTCGGCTTTGTACAGGTACCGTGCCAGGTGGTCATGGACATACGCGTTGAGAAGCGCGGTATTGAGCCGCAAGGCGTCGCCTGGCCGCATGGTCGTCTCACTGGCGGAAAACACCGGGATCGAGCCCAGGTAGTAATTGGGGTACTCTACCTTGATGATCCGCTTGATGGCCTGTTCGTTGGCAGAGTTGACGCCGGCATTCGCCAGGCAGATGACGATGGCCCGCGCGCCACGATCGATGAGGTCCTGCATGCTGGCCAACACGGCCTCCGGGTTGGGCGACTGCAACACTTCGCCAGCCGTGCTGACCTGCTCAGACACGCCGGCGGCCATGTCGGGTTGAACGAAGCCATTCGATACAGCAGCCGGTTCTGTCCCCCCGACCTCGTACAAGTCGGCTTCGTGGCCGACGGTGACCATCAGACCCAGCTTTGGTCCGCTGTGTTGGATGATGGCATTGGTGGCGATGGTGCTGGAGAAGCGGATCACGCCGGTCTGGCGCAGCATCTCCTCCAGGGATATGCCGAAACGCTCTGCCCCACTCCTGATGCAGTCCAAAAAACAGACAGTCAGGTCATGGGGTGTGGTTGGCACTTTGACAATCTCGACGCGGTTCTTGACCTGATCCGTGAAGAAACCGTCAGTGAAAGTGCCACCGGTGTCGATGTCAATCATGAAGCCCATCGGATCCTCCTCCCATTAGTTTGTAGTCAGTGGAGTGCCGTCGTCTGACGCCACTCCGCTTCCGCTGCGTGGCTTACTACAAACTTCGCTCACGCTCCTAAAACTGTGACTGTGCAGGCCACACCGTCCAGGGCTGCCACACCGCCGCCCAGCGTGTGGGCCAGGCCGATCCGTACGCCCGGCACCTGCCGCTGGCCGGCCTCGCCCCGCAGTTGCCAAATCAGCTCAGCGATCTGGGCCACACCCGTTGCGCCGACCGGGTGTCCTTTCGAGAGCAGCCCGCCACTGGGGTTGACTGGTAGCCGGCCACCCAGAGCAATCTCGCCACTTTCGACCAGACGCCCGCCCCAACCGGGCGGGCAAAAGCGCAAGGCCTCACAGGCGACGATTTCACCGATGGTAAAGGCGTCGTGTACCTCGGCCACGTCTACATCAGTCGGATCGATTCCTGCCTGGGTGTATGCCTCCTGAGCTGCACGGGCAGCGATTTCGGACCAGGTCATGTCACGCACGTGGTACAGCGACGTGCCTGATGCCAGACCGCTCCCCAGCACCCAGACCGGGGAGGGGGCAAGCGACTGGGTCAGGCTCTCCGCGACGAGGACGGCGGCCGCGGCGCCATCACTGTTGGCGCAGCACTGATAGAGCGTGAGGGGGTCGGAGATCATGCGCGACTCCAACACCTCGTCCACAGTGAATTCGACCTGGTATTGAGCATGCGGGTTGAAACAGCCGTGGTGGTGATTCTTGACCGAGACCTGGGCCAGTTGCGCGCGCGTGGTGCCGTGCTCAGCTATATGGCGCTGGGCGACCATGGCGTAGCTGGCCGGCATGGTCAGCCCCAGCTCTGTCTCTGGTTCGGCCGTGCGATCCAGGGTGATGACGCCGTCAAAGCGGCCGGATAGCTTCTCTGCACCCAGGACGAGGGCGACGTCGTAAATGCCGGCGGCCACCATGAGCCAGCCCTCGCGGAAGGCGGTGGACCCACTGGCGCAGGCGTTCTCGACGTTCACCACTGGCAGGCCGGTGATCCCCAGGCCGTGGAGGATCCGCTGGCCGACGCTGCCCCCACCAACGGCGTTGCCGCAGTAGGCGGCCTCGAGTCGGTCTGGTGCCAGGCCGGCATCGTGGAGGGCTGCCAGGACTGCCTCCCGCCCCAAATCCTCTACGGAACGTTCCGGCTGCTTGCCAAAGGTGGTCATGCCCACGCCGGCAACTGCCACTCGTCTCATGTGCCTCCCTCGCTCTCAGCCACCGGTTCAAACCAGAACGTGTCGCCATCACCAGACAGGTCTGACACGACTCGCACTCTCATTCCTACGACCGGGTTATCTCCGGTCACGATCCGCCCGAAGACACGGGCACCTGCGGCGAAATCCACGTAACCCAGCGCGTACGGTGTCTCCACACCCGGCGCGGCGGCATACACGACGGTAAATGTGTATAGGGTTCCCTCCGGCCCCAGTTCGACTGGTTCACCTCCGCCCTGATGGGCGCAAACGCTACAGATAGATTCAACCGGGAAGGCGACGTGGCCACATTGTGGGCATCGGGAGCCCAAGAGGTCTCGGGTTGTCTTGGGAGTGAGCTTCACGCCAGATCTCCCACGGCATAAGCAAGTCCCTCTCGGTGCTCTCCTAGATAAGCCTCCCGCACTTTTCTGTCGGCCAACAGGGCGGCGCTCGTGCCCTGCAGTACCACCTGACCGGTCTGCAGGACGTAAGCCCGATCGGCGATTTCCAGGCCCAGTCTGGCGTTCTGCTCAACCAGCAGGATTGTCAGGCCTTGCTGATTAAGTTGGTACAGCGCCTCGAAGATCGCTTCGACAAGCAGAGGCGCCAGCCCTAACGAAGGCTCGTCCAGGAGAATCAAGCGCGGCCTGGCCATCAAGCTTCGGCCGATGGCCAGCATCTGTTGCTCGCCTCCACTGAGCGTGCCGGCCGGCTGTCTCCGCCGCTCGGCCAGTTGCGGGAAGAGGGTGTAAACGCGGTCCATCTCCGCGGCCAGTTCCTGCCTGGAGGCCTGGCCGCGCCGGGTAAACGCCCCCAGGGTCAGATTGTCCTCCACCGCAAGGCCGGGAAACACTTGTCGCCCCTCAGGAACGAGGCTGACCCCTCGGCGCACGATATCGGCCGGTCGCAGCCCAACAATGGCAGACCCTTCCAGAGTTATCGAGCCCGCCGTGGGCTTCAAGACGCCGGCGATGGTCTTCAGCAGGGTAGACTTGCCGGCGCCATTGGCCCCAATGATGGTCACGACCTCGCCCTTCTCCACGGACAGAGAGACGTTACGCAGAGCCTGTATGGCGCCGTAGAAGGAGTCAACGTTTTCCAGGTTCAACATAATGTGCTCATCGACTACTCAACGAGTGCGTGCTTGTTCAGCGGTCAGGGCCGCCTGTTCCACCAGTTGCTGGTCGCGCACGCGGCGCAGCAGGTCGCGGTCCCGTTTCTCGATCATGGCCTGCGCTTTTTCGGGCGGCCAGTCGTACATTCCCTTGCCACTCTTGATCCCCAGATCACCGCCGGCCACTTTCTGCTGCAGCAGCGCCGATGGATCGGACGAGGCGTCCAGGTCAGGCTGGAGGTACCTGGCCACTGCCAGAACCACGTCTAATCCAACCATATCGTAGGTTTCAAACGGACCGATGACCGGCAAGCGGAACCCGAAGCTGTTCTTGACCAACGTGTCCACGTCCTCAGGCGTGGCAATACCCTGCTCGACGATGTGAAAACACTCCCGCGCCATGGCCACCTGAATTCGGTTGCCCACAAATCCCGGCACGTCTTTCCAGACCACCACGGGTTTCTTGCCCAGCGCGGTCAGAAAGGCACGCGTCAGCGCGATGGTGTGGTCCGAGGTCTGCTCCCCTTTGATCACCTCCACCAACGGCAGGACGTAGGCCGGGTTGACGAAGTGTGTGCCGATGACCTGTTCGGGACGCCTGGTGGCGGCCGCAATCGATGTGATTGGCAGGCCGGAGGTGTTTGTGGCCAGGATCGCGTGCGGCGGACAGTGGGCATCGAGCGCTCGAAACACTTCGTGTTTGACCTGTAGATTCTCGATGACGGCTTCGACGGCGAAATCGGCCATGGCCGCGGCTGCTGCCAGGTCTGTGGTGGGTCGAATGCGGGCCGGTGTGGCTTCAGCCTCCTCGGGGGTGACCATCTCGAGTTCGAGCAGCAGTTCCAGGTTGGCGCGGATGCGATCGATGGCCTGCGACAGTAGAGCCTCGTCCAGGTCGACGAGGGCAACCGCAAGGCCATGTTGGGCGAAGACCTGGGCGATGCCGTGCCCCATCGTGCCGGCGCCAACGACTACTGCGCGGCGAATGTTACCCGGTGTCATAAGCGATCATCTTTCGGTGGGTAGTAGATGTCCAGCAATTCTAGCGGCTCGTCACCTGTCTGGAGGCTATGCGGTACATGCTCAGGGATGATGTAGGCCATGCCCTGGCTGACCGGTGTTTGTTCGCTGCCAATGGCGAGCGAGCCTGAGCCGGATAATACGTACCCCATCTGGAAGTTCTCGTGCTCGTGTTCCGGGAGGTTGGTGTTCGCCGGAATGATCAGGTGCAGCATCATTACCGGCTCGGCCGACACGATGTGATAGGTCACCGGTCCGATGGTTCGCTGCGGCATATCCCTGATGTTGATGACAGTCATGCTGACTCCTGGGGGGCAATGACAACCTTAATTGGATGTTCCTCGGGGACCTCGCCGGCGGCGACGCGCAGGGCTGTCTCTGCCTGATCCACGGGATAGCGATGGGTGATCATCTCTTCCAGAGGGTAGCGGCGCGATTCCACGATCTGGATGGCCGGCAACACCGCCCGTATGTCATGGCTGAAGGCTCCCTGGAAACGAATTTCTTTGGCGACGATCTTATCGACGACCAGCGGGACGGCTTTGTTGCCCGTCAGGCCGGCACTCACCACCGTCCCCATCGGCCTGACAAGATCCAGCGAGGCGACGACTCCATCTGGGCTGCCAGTTACGTCCAGCACCAGGTCAGCCATTTTCCCAGTGGTGATCTCCCGTACTGTTTCGATCACATCTTGAGCCTCCACGTTGATGCAGTGGTCGGCGCCCAGTCGCCGCGCAAACTCCAGCCGCCGGGCGTCGCGAGCGAGGCCGGTCACGATGATCGTGGAAGCGCCGCACTCGCGGGCGGCGACGACGGCTGCCAGCCCCTGCTGGCCGGCACCCTCAATCACAATGCTCTGCCCGACTCTCAAGTCGCCCAGGTTTTGGACCCACTGGAGCACGTTGCCGACGACAGCACAAATCAGGATGGCCGCTTCAGCCGGCAGGTCGGCGGAAATCTTATGCACGCCGGAGTTCGGGGCGATGTACATGTACTCGGCGTAAGCGCCCCAGAGATGGGGTGGCTCGGTACAAGGCACAAAGCTGCCGTAGCCCCGCAGGTTCTGGCACATCCGGTAATCGCCGGTCTTGCATTGGTAGCAACTGCCACAGGGGATCGTGGGTTCCAGCACCACCCGATCGCCGACCGAGACCCCGTACCGTTTCGCCGCTTCGTCGCCGATCTCGACAATGCGGCCCACCGGCTCGTGACCCGGGATGAGCGGCATCGCGGCCAGGTGTTTCATCTTGCCCTTGTAAATCGCCGGGTCAGACCCACACACGCCGACCATCTCCACCTTCATCAGGGCCTCATCTGGTCCCAAATGGGTGGGCATGGGAAAGGTCTGCACAGACATACTTCGCACGTTCTCAATGACCGCAGCTCGAACGTCACTCATGACGACTCCTCCAACTCCTGATCGTCGTTCCCTTCGGTTGTCCGAGGTAGGCGGACACGACGGCGGAGTCTGTCTGTATCGCCCGTGGGGGTCCCTCAGCGATCTTCGCTCCGTAGTCGAGGACCATGATCTCGTCGGCGACGCCCATGACGAGCCGCATGTCGTGCTCGACGAGGAGAACGGTCACGCCGCGCTCCCGAATGCGCCGGATGAGCGTGGCCAGTTGAGTTGTCTCCTGCTCATTCAGTCCCGCTGCTGGTTCGTCCAGCAACAGCAGGTGTGGTTCCGCCGCCAGAGCGCGTGCCAGTTCCAATATCCGTTGCTGACCGAAGGGAAGGTGTCCCGCTGGTCGGTGGGCCTCGGCCTCAAGCCCGACGAAGGCCAGGACCCTCTGGCTCTGCTCCTGGACGACACGTTCTTCACGACGCACGCGAGGCAGATCTAGCGCCCCCGCCAGAAAGCCGGTCCGTGTCTGCCGGTGTAGACCAACAGACACATTCTCCAAGACGCTCATCTGCTTGAAGAGCCGCACATTTTGGAAGGTGCGGCTCATGCCCATGCCGGCGATGCGGTGCGGTGGCAGACCCAGGATGTCCTGATCGGCGAATTGCGCCCGCCCCTCGTTGGCCGGCAAGAACCCGCAAAGCAGGTTGAAGATGGTCGTCTTGCCGGCGCCGTTGGGTCCGATGATCGCTTTGATCTGGCCCGGCTGCACGGCGAAGCTAACTTCGCGGACCGCCGCCAGCCCGCCAAAGTGCTTGGAAAGGTCCTGAACGGATAACAGGGGTTCATTCATGTGCTCTGCCAGGCTCGATCAGCACGTCGGAGCGCGACCAGCGTGCGTTGAGCCACCTTCTGGCTTGCCCGACCAGCCGTTCTGCCACGCCCACCAGGCCGCTGGGCATCAGCGCAACCATAACCATCAGCACCAGCCCGTAGATGACCAGATTGAAGTCCTGGTACTGGCGTAGAAACTCCGAGAGGCCGGTCATGACAAACGCCCCGACGAGTGCGCCCCACACGCTATGCATCCCGCCGACGATGACGATGACGATTATCAGGATATTGAAGAAGAACGTGAAGCTGTCGGGGCTGACGAACCCCAGGTAGTGCACATAGAGCGCTCCTCCCAGGCCGGCGAAGGCGGCGCTGAGAGCGAAAACGGCCACTTTGAAGCTGGCCGTTGAGACGGCCAGCGATTCCGCCGCCTGCTCATCGTCACGTAACGCCCGCAGCGCCCGGCCCACGCGTGTGCGAACCAGGTTCAAAGAGAGCCATGTGATGGAGATGGCAAATAACCACACCAGCACAAAGTAGCTCTTGGGGGTGTTTAAAACGATGTTCCCGGCGACCGGTTTGGGAATGCCGGCAATGCCCATCGGCCCACCAGTCCACTCAACCTCGGCACGAAAGACGATCAGCATGATCTCGCCGAAGGCGAAGGAGGCCATCGCCAGGTACAGGCCGCGCAGGCGCAGGATGGGCTTGCCAATGACATAGGCCACTGCGCCGGTGATCAAGGGGGCCAGTGCCAGGCCGGCCCAGGCTGAAAGTCCGGCCTTTGTCGTCAGGATGGCGGAGGCATAGGCTCCCATACCGTAGAATGCGGCGTGACCCAAAGACATCTGCCCGGCATAGCCGATCAACAGGTTTAGCCCCACACACACGATGGTGTAGATGCCGATCATGACCAGCAGGTTGAGGTAGTAGGGCCGGCTGAGCAAGAACGGCGTGGCTAAGACGAATATCACCAGCAGGCCGAGAATCAGATAGTCTGCCTTGCGCCCGTCTATCTCATACCTCCTCCATATGACCCAGCGTGGATCCGACAATTCCACCCGGACGTAACATCAACACCAGGAGGAGCACACCTAGAGCAATAGCACTCTTGTAACCTGAGGAGAGCAGCCCGGCCCCAAAAGCTTCGACCAGTCCCAACACCAGCCCGCCGACGATGGCGCCGGGGAAGCTGCCCATTCCGCCCAGGACAGCAGCGGAAAACCCTTTTAGCCCCAGGAAGGTGCCCGCGTTGAAATGGACAAACGATATCGGTGCGATCAGCACGCCGGCCAGGGCGCTCATGCCGGCGCCAACGGTGAAAGCGACCGTCGTCACGGTGTCTACTGGGACACCGACTAAGTTCGCGGCCAGCGGGTTCATGGCGGCGGCCTGGATGGCTTTGCCCCAGGCAGTACGCTGGTAGAAAAGGGCCAGCAGAGCCACAGCGACCAACGTCACCCCCATGATCCACAACGACTGGGGCATGATTGCGGCTCCTGCCACATTAATGGGCGCATCCCCTGAGAAAGAGGGCAATGCTTCGTACTCTTTGCCCCATATGATGGCAGCGGCCGCCTTGAGCAAAACGCCCGCCCCGATCGTGATGGTGATCACTTGCAGGTGCCCGCTTCCATAGAATGGGCGCATGGTCAGGCGCTCAAGAAAGAACCCCAACCCGGCAACGGTGATGATCGCCAGCAGTATCGCTGCCAATAGCGGCAAGCCAATGGCTTGATAAAAGGTAAGGGTCAGGAACCCGGCGATCATGCCGAACTCACCCTGGGCAAAGCTGATCAACTGCGTCGCACTGAAGGTGATCGTAAAACCGATGGCGACAAGGGCATAGATGCTGCCGTTAGCCAGGCCGCTGACGAAAAACTGGAGAAGTTGTTCCGAGTGCACGTCGTGAATCCGTTTCAGTCTGTCTCTGGCGCGGCGGCGACCGGCGGAAGGCCTGAGCTTACCAGAGACCAGATATAGTTTCGCTGGGTCTCGTACATCAGGGCATGGCCGGCGTTCCCGACAATTATCAGCGACTTCTCCGTTGCGCCCAGGTCGGATAGCATCTTGATGTTATCCTCGACGTTGGCAAAAACATCTTTGTCGCCCAGCACGAGCAGCGTCGGCGTCGTTACGGCACGCACAGCTTTCGATGCATCGTCAGGGGAAGGGGGGATATCCTGGAGGGGACGGACGGGTACCGAAAGATCGTGACTCTGTGCGACCTCGAAGCGCCAGTCCAGGAAAGCCTGTTCGGTCTCTACGACGGTGGCATCCGCTTCTCGCGAAACGGGCATAGATACGTAAGCCAGTTTATGCTCTTCGGCTGCGGCCTTTATGGCGCTCTTCATGGCCTGGCCGGCCGGTGGAAAGAATTGGTAGGCCGTGGCCAATAAGATCAGGCGCTCGAGCAGGTCGGGGTGACGACTGGCATAGGTAAAGGCAATCGGGCCGCCGTAGGAGCCGCCCAAGAGACTGAGACGGGCTACCCCGCGTTCCTCGAGAATGAAGGTCACAGCAGCATGGACGTCGGCGATGTTATCTTCCATGGTGATGTTCTCCGGCCTGGAACTCTGGCCAAACCCGCGCATGTCCAGGGCGAAGACGTCATAGCCGCGAGCCGCGAGAAACTCCATGCCACTGAAGTCTTTGACCGGGACATCATAGTTCCCCAGGTGGCCAAGGGCGGCATAGCCATGCACCATGAGCACTGCCGGCCCCCGTTCAGTCACGTCCGGCCACTTTTCTTTCAGGTAAACCTGCTCTCCCCCGCTCAC
>JBHHTZ010000089.1:0-10035 GCA_046753605.1 Anaerolineae bacterium | reverse complement strand
GTCAAGAAGCTACCTGGTGCTGGAGGTCATCCCTGGGTCTACCAAGACCGAGGCAGCCCTGCTGGGCGAGCTGGCGGAGTCGGCTCGCTATCTGCGTCGGTTCATCCCTGAAGGCGGCCTGACACTGGTAACAAGTGATACGTGATCGTACTGCGTAGTGCGTACTGCGTATTCCGTGTCTCACAAACGCACTACGCAGTACGCACTACGCAGTACGCACCCATGAAAGATCAGCGCAATGACGGACTTTGCAATCTACAGGAGCGGACACGACCCTATCCCCGGGACCCAACTCATCTGGCCCTTGTATGGCGCTGGATGGGAGAACCTGGGACGCAATAACAGACCCATTGAAGTGCCCGTGCCGGCCCTCCGGCCAGACCAGATCCTGGTGCGGCACGACGTGACGGGCCTGTGCTTCTCTGACATCAAAATCATCAAAGCCGGCCCCGCCCACCCCCGCCTCGTGGGACGGGATATGGCCAGAAACCCCGTCGTCCAGGGCCACGAAGTCAGCCTGACGGTGGTCCAGGTGGGTGAGAACTGGCGTGACCAGTACCACGTGGGGGATCGCTTTGCTGTCCAGGCTGACATCTACAACAAAGGCGAGAGCACAGCTTACGGCTATCGGATCCAGGGCGGGCTGTCGCAGTACGGTGCTATCGGCGAGGAAGTCCTGGCCGGCGACGAAGGCAGCTACCTGCTGCCCATCTGGCCGGAAGCCGGCTACGCCGAGACGGCGCTGACCGAACCCTGGGCCTGCGTCGAGGCTGCATACGTTATTCCGAGCCGGCCCACCGTGCGACCTGGAGGCACCACGTGGATCGTTGGCCTGCAGGGGAACAGCTACGTCCTAAACGGTGAGTTCAACCCGGGGCAAGTAGTTGCGTCCAGCCTGCCGGCTGATCTCCTGGCCACCCTGCGGGACCGGGCGTCGTCCCGAGGCTTTGAGCTTGTAGAAGCGCCGCTGCTGCCCCCGACCGAGGCTCGAGAGCGGTACACCGATGGCGCCGGCTTCGACGACATCATCCTGCTTGGCCGCCCCACGCCGGCGTTTCTGGAGGAGGCGGCTGCTGCGTTGAATCGTGACGGTTACCTCAACCTGGTCATGCGGGAACCCATTGGGGCAGCCATTGCTGTGGACGTAGGGCGGGTGCACTATGATAGGTGGCGCTACGTCGGCACGCCGGGGCCGGACATTCTGGCCGGGTACCGGACCAACCGGCGCGTTGAGGTCAGGCCGGGAGGCCGGCTCTGGGTTCTGGGCGCGGGCGGCCCCATGGGCCAGATGCACGTCCAGCGAGCGCTGGGCCTTCCTGAACTCCCCTCTCTCATCGTGGCCACCGATCTGCAAACGAGCCGCATCCACGTGCTGAAGGACCTGGTGGCTGCCGCCGGCCGGCGAGACATTGAGCTGATCTGTCTGACGAGGGAAGCTCTGGGGCGGGGGCGATACTTCGAGCGCCTGCGGGAGTTGGCCGGTCCCGATGGTTTCGATGACATCGTCGTCGTGGCGGCCAGTACCGAGGCCATTGCCGAGGCCGCTCCCTTCCTGGCCCGCGATGGTGTGCTCAACGTTTTTGCCGGCCTGCCCCGAGGCACGACAGCCCAGATCGACCTGTCGGACGTAGCCGTGCGCAACGTGCGCTTCATCGGCTCCAGCGGCTCCAGGATTACTGATATGCAGCGGGTGCTGGACAAGGTCCGCCACGGCCAACTTACTACCAGGCGCTCGGTGGCTGCCATCTCGGGCATGGCTGGAGCCAAGGACGGGTTGCGGGCCGTGGCTGAGGGCCGCTTCGCCGGCAAAGTGGTCGTCTTCCCCCAGATTCGGGACCTGGGTCTGATCCAGTTGCCGAAGTTGAAAGACGTGCTACCGAACATCTACGCGCGGTTGGAGAATGGCCGATACTGGACCAACGAGGCGGAAGTGGAGTTGCTGGCTCAGTGATCAGTAACCAGTGATCAGTGATCAGTCACCAGTAACCAGTGATCAGTATTCAGTATTCCACAACATCAAGTCGTCATTCTGATCGCTGGTGACTGATCACTGGTGACTGATCACTGGTTACTGGTTGCTGACTGAAAGCGAAATGACTATGAGTGACAAGACCGATTTGTTGAACGAACTGGTGGCCATGAGCCGCTGGTTGGGCGATCCGGCGCGGGACCTGGTCATCCTGGGCGAGGGGAACACCTCCGCTCGGGTTGATGAACGGAGCTTTTTCGTCAAGGCCAGTGGGGTGACTCTGGGGGAGATCGAGCCGGCGGGGTTCGTCGAGATTGCCTTCGGGCCGATACTGGAATTCCTGGAGCACGGAGGCACTTCTGATGAGGCCGTGACGGCGGTTCTCAGGGCCGCCCGGGTGGAGCCCACCGCGTCCCTCCGTCCGTCGGTGGAGACACCGCTCCATGCTCTGGCACTGACGGTTGGCGGTGGCAGGTTCGTGGGGCATACCCATCCTACGGCGGTCAACGCCATCCTGTGCTCCCGCCAGGCGGAGGAAGCGATTGCCGGCCGGCTGTTTCCTGACGAGATCGTGGTCTGTGGTCCCGCGCCGGCCTACGTGCCCTACACCGACCCCGGCCTGCCCCTGGCCCGTGAGGTGCGGAAAGCACTTGAGACCCACATCGAGATCTACGGTGAACCTCCCAAAGCGGTTCTCATGCAGAACCATGGCCTGATTGCTCTCGGGCAATCACCCCGGGAGGTGCAGAACATCACTGCTATGTACGTCAAAACGGCCTGCGTTCTGCTGGGAACTTATGTTCTGGGGGGGCCGAGATTCATGACTCGCGCGGACGTGGCCCGCATCCACACCCGCCCCGATGAAGCCTATCGCCAGCAGAAACTCGGGGCTCCAGACCGCGAGGAGAAGCAACAACCGGCAATGTGAGCCACTTTACCACCGATCCCATTTTTGCACCAGGTTACCTGTCACCGATGAGCCCTATTGTACTACGCAGGGTTTTTTGAAATCGTTTACAATAGCTGTTACCTGCGGGCTCGACTTGCTGGCACGGTGACTCTCTCAAAATTAGGAAAATGGTACATTCCGTCCCCAAAAAGGCTTGACAAATGCATTGAAACCGATTACAATAAGGGCGAATAACCTCTACACCCTATTGCCTCTCAACGCGAAAGCGTACCACTGCAAGAGTGAGCCAACATCTGTGAAATCGATTACAGGAATTGGTCGAAGCACCTTCGACGATCAGGATCGAATTGCTGGCGAGCATGATTGAGCGGTAGACCAATGGCACGCATCAAAGACGTCGCTCATCGGGCTGGGGTTTCCAGCGCCACTGTGTCACGTGTGTTGGCCGGCAAGCCGCATGTCCGACCGGAGCTGCGTGAGCGCGTGTGGAAAGCGGTAGAAGAGTTGGGCTATCAGCCCAATCGGGTTGCGCGCAGCCTTCGAGCGCAGCAATCCAAGATCATTGGGCTCATCATCTCTGACATTCAAAACCCCTTCTTTACCTCTGTGGTGCGCGCCGTCGAAGATGCCGCGTACGAGCGAGGGTTCAGCGTGTTCCTGTGCAACTCCGATGAAGACCCAGAGAAGGAACACATGTACCTCGATCTCATGCGGGCCGAGAACGTTGCCGGAATCATCGCGTCTCCTACGCGCGAAACTGCCGATTCTTTCCAGGGTGTTCTCGATGATGCAATCCCGGTCGTCGAGATTGATCGTCGCACTCCCAGCGTTGAGACCGATACGGTTCTGGTCAATAATACTGAGGCGGCGTGCAACCTCGTCAGCCATCTTATTGCCGACGGTCATCGGCGGATTGGGGCAGTCGTTGGCGTATCGGACGCCACGACGGGGCGGGAACGGATGGAAGGATATGTTCGAGCGCTCACTGCTCACGAGCTTGAGGTGTTACCTGATCTGGCGATTCAGGTACTTCCCAAAGAAAGACAGGGGTATGAAGCTACTGAGAAACTGCTTCGGTTGCCAGATCCCCCCACGGCCATCTTCACCGGCAATAACTTGCTGACGATTGGAGCGCTCAAAGCGATACAGGATCAAAACCTCAGAATTCCCGATGATGTGGCACTGGCCGGCTTCGACGAGATGCGGTGGACATCACTCATCAGGCCAGGTTTGACCGTCATTGAGCAGCCAACCTATGAGTTGGGCCGAACCGCCGCAGAGCTGTTACTCAAGCGCCTCGAAGACCCTTCCCGCTCAACACGCGAGGTGATCCTCAAAGGAAAGCTTATTGTCCGGCAATCCTGTGCCCACCACGATGGTTCAGCATGAGGAGGTGATGTCACCAATACAAGATAGGTGCAGAGACGTTGTCCCGCGACCTGTTAAGGGCAATTCACTCGAGGCTTCGGCGCCGGGTGAGCTACGGGCCTAAAGTAACCGGCCGGCAATTCGCCGAGCACGTTCCGCATACACAGGAGGAGATTCTCATGAAATCCAAGTTCTCGATGATCGTGGTATTGCTCGTGATCATCACTACGTTCGTTGTCGGATGCGCTGCACCTGCTACCCCGCAGGTGATTGAGAAGGAGAAGGTCGTCGAAAAACAGGTAGTCGTCACTCCCACCCCCAAGGCCAAGCCCTACGAGGGGGTGGAAGTAAACATAATCACCTTCACCGGTCCCCAGATCTCCGAGCCGCTGCAGAGACGCGGCCCTGACTTCGAAGCCTTGACCGGTGCGAAGATCAACGTAGTCATCGTGCCCTTTAGCGACCTGTACCAGAAGATCCTGACCGATCTGGCAACAGGGACAAACGCCTTCGACGCGTTTGTATTCGCACCCCAATGGATGGTTGACTACATCGTCCCCGGCTACCTGGAAGACCTCACCGATCGGGTGGCAGCCGATAAGGCCATTCAGTGGGACGATATCGCACCCTTCTTCCGCGACTTCAGCGCCACCTACCAGGGCCGCACCTACACCATCCCGCTGGACGGCGACTTCCAGATGGTGTACTATCGCAGCGACCTTCTGGACCAAGAGGGCCTGGCGTCACCGGAGACGTGGGACGACTACATCAACATCGCCAAGACCTTCCACGGCAAGGACCTCAACGGGGATGGTGATCCCGACTACGGGTCGTGCATTTCCAAGAAGCGCGCCGCTCAGGCATACTGGATGGTCTGGTCGGTAGCTGCCTCCTTCCTGCAGAGTCAGGGAACCTCGCAGGGGTCTTTCTTCGATCTTGAGACGATGAAACCATTGGTCAACAACGAGGCATTTGCCGCTGCGCTCGATGTCTACAGTGAGACCACCAAGTACGGTCCGCCGGATGAGTTGAACCTGGATGTCGGCGATACTCGCGGTCTCTTTACCTCCGGCCGTTGTGCGCTTTCCCTCGACTGGGGAGACATCGGCACGCTGGCCATCGATCCGGAGACGTCGGTGGTTCAGGACAAGGTGGGCGCTGTTATTCTGCCCGGCACGACGCAGGTGCTCGACCGGGCCACGGGCAAGCTGGTGGACTGCAATGCGAAGACCTGTCCCTACGCCACCAACGGGGTGAACCACGCGCCCTTCGCGGCGTTTGGCGGTTGGTCAGGCGGAATCAATGCCGCTGCTGCCGATATCGTCAAGGACGCGGCCTATGACTTCTTCTCGTACATGGCCCAGCCGGCACAGGCCAACGAGGATGTTACTATCGGCATCACGGGCTTCAACCCCTATCGCACGTCGCAGTTCCTGAATCGCCAGGCATGGGTGGAGGCGGGGATGAGTCCCAAAGCGGCCAGCGACTACCTCGGCGCCATCGAATCGAGCCTGGCCAGCCCGAACATGGTGCTGGACCTGCGCATCCCGCAGAACCAGCGATACCAGCAGGTCGTGCTCGACCAGGCCATCAGCCAGTTCCTGGCCGGCGAACTCACAAAAGAGCAGACCATGCAGCAAATCTACGATGGCTGGGAGGAGATCACTGGCGAGCTCGGCCGCGACGAGCAACTCGCAGCCTATCGCGGCACGCTCGGTGTCAAGCGCTAGACCCCCGGCCACTGAGTGATTGGGTGGAAGATAACCCCCAGGGCCCGACCCAGCCAGGGCCGGGCCCTGGGACCCGCCTTGATTCGTGTGGTAGGTAGGACAGAGTAATGCAAGTTGAACGGCAATCTCAAGATACGGCCCGCTCTGCCGCGATCCATCTTCCCCGGGACAGCCAATTCCGTGCGCTGAGCACACAGGCAGAACGACTGGCCGGCAATGTCTTTATATTGCCGGCCGTGTTGGTCGTGCTTTTGTTGTCTATTTTTCCGCTGATTGTCTCCCTCTACCTGTCGCTGTCCCGCTTCAAATTCGTCAAGGGCGGGTTCGAGCTCAAGTTCGTCGGGCTGGCCAACTATCGCAAACTGTTCGCCGGCAGCGAGAAAACACATTTCCTGGGCCTGATGGCCAGTCCAGCGCCGATTGGGTGGCTCGTGTTTGCGCTCGTCGTCGGACTCATGGTCTGGACCCTGGTGCGCTACGCTCGCAGCCAGCAGTCCTCTGGTGTGGGATTGTTCTTGCGCGGACTGATGGCTATTCTGATCGGCTTGGGTTTCTGGCTTTTGGTACTGACACTCGGCCCGGGCGGTCGCCCGGGCACGCTCATCGTCACCTGGATCTACGTTTTCGTCGGGATCGTAGTGCAATACATCCTGGGACTTGGCCTGGCCGTGCTGACCACCCAACGCCTTCCCGGTCGCCGTTTTTTCCGAGTCATCTACTTGCTGCCCATGATGATTACGCCTGTGGGGGTAGCCTATATGTTCCGCATGTTGGCCGATACCGACAAGGGACCGTTCCAGCCCATCTGGCAGGCGCTGGGGCTGGGGCTGACCTCGTGGGTCACCCACCCGTGGGGCGCGCGCGCGGCGGTGATGATCGGCGACACCTGGCAATGGACCCCCTTCATGTTCATCGTATTGCTGGCTGCTCTGGAAGGGCAATCTATCGAGTTGATTGAGGCTGCTCTGGTAGATGGAGCCAACCGCTGGCAGATTTTCTGGCACATCACGCTGCCGCAGATTCTGCCGGTCAGCACAACCCTGGTCCTGATTCGGATGATCGAGGCCTTTAAGATCGTGGACTTGCCGAACGTGCTGACGAACGGCGGGCCGGGTACAGCGACAGAGTCGCTGACGCTGCAGGCTTTCTTCTCCTGGCGCACCCTTGATCTGGGTGGATCGGCAGCCATTGCCTATATTCTGCTATTTGTAGTGACGTTTATTGGGATTTCGTATATCAGTCTGATTCGCCGCCGGGTAGCGGAGGTATGACCAAAGTGATTGAAAACCTCTTTCACCGCAAGTCCGTTTTTTCTCCATCTCCCTTTGGGATGATACTGTCGTACCTGGCGCTCGGGCTCTGGGCCTTCGTTGTTCTATTTCCGTTGTATTGGCTGGTTGTCACCTCACTGAAACTGCCGATCGATGTAAACACCGGTCCATTCTACGTACCGTTTGTCGATTTCCAACCGTCGCTGCACGCCTGGAAGTACATCCTTGTGGGTGACTTGAGCAACGATACAATACGGCCGTATATCAACACTGTTGTTGTCGCCCTCGTCAGTGCCTCGCTTGCCCTACTGCTGGGGACGACGGCTGCTTATAGCCTGATCCGGTTCCAATACCGGCCGCGCCTCGGCGCGATCCTGATTTTCATCGGCTGCCTGGCGCTGGTTGTTGTCGCCACCGTTCTGGGAGCGCCCTGGCAGGTCGCCGTAGTGGCCGGCATTGCCGTCTTCATTCTGTCGCTGCAAACGATTGGCAAGCGCTTTCAGCGCTCTCTGGGTAACGACGATATTGCCTTCTGGTTGATCTCCCAGCGCATGCTGCCGCCAGTTGCGGTGGTGATTCCCATCTATGTCTTGTTCCAACGGCTGCATCTGCTGGATACCCGGACAGCTCTGATCGTGACTTACCTGGCGATCAACCTGCCGATTGTCGTCTGGCTCATGCGAGACTACTTTCAGACCATTCCGCTGGAATTGGAGGAGTGTGCGGCCATTGACGGCGCGTCACGCTACCGGGTCTTCTGGTCCATTGTACTGCCCCTTTCGGTGCCCGGCCTCGTCGCCACCTTCCTTTTCGTGCTGGTCTTCGCCTGGAACGAATACTTGCTGGCTCTGTTTCTCTCCGGTGCGCATTCCCAGACGATGCCGCTGACGGTGGCGGCCCAGAATGCAACCCGTGGTCCCCAGTGGTGGTACATGTCTGTGCTGATTCTGATCATGATCATCCCGGTCATCATCATGGCCATTGTATTGGAACGTTACATCGCACGCGGATTGCTGGTTGGCGCCATTAAAGGCTGACCGACATCAGTGATCAGTGATCAGTAAACAGTGATCGGTAATCAGGATTTGGTCACTGTTTACTGATCACTGTTTACTGATCACTGACTTGGGAGGAGCACTGTGGCTCGCGGCCCTTACATACTCGCTCACGATCTGGGCACGACAGGGAATAAGGCAACGCTCTTTGATGTCGCTGGGGCAATGGTGGCTTCCACTGTGGAGACCTACGCCACGGCTTATCCGCATCCCAATTGGGCGGAGCAGGACCCGGCCGACTGGCAGCGGGCCGTTCTCAATTCTACCCGCGTGTTGTTGGAACAAAGCTCCGTCCAGGCCGGCCACATCGCCGCCATCAGCTTCAGCGGACACATGCAGGGCGCTGTGTTCGTGGACCGTCAAGGCGCGCCGCTGCGCCCCGCCATCATCTGGGCCGACCAGCGGGCAACTGCGCAGGCAGATCGGATCCGCCAGTTGTGTGGCGAGGAAGCGATCTACCGCCTGACCGGGCATCGGGTGAGTGCTGCCTATACCGCCGCCAAGCTCCTCTGGGTCAAAGAGCACCAGCCTGAGATATATCATCAGACGTACAAAGTCTTGCAAGCCAAAGATTACGCCGTCTTCCTGCTGACCGGTAGCTTTGCCACCGATTACTCCGATGCCTCCGGTACCCAGGTCTTCGATCTCCAAGAGCGCCGCTGGTGCGATGATGTGTTGCAAACATTGGGGCTTCGGGCCTCCCTGCTCCCCGATGCACACCCCTCCACGACTGTCGTCGGTACGCTGACCGACGAAGCAGCGGCAGCCACCGGACTCGTGGCCGGCACGCCAGTCGTCATCGGCGGCGGGGATGGGGCGTGCGCCACGGTGGGGGCCGGCTCGGTGCGCGAGGGCGATGCCTACAACTACATCGGCTCTTCTTCGTGGATTGCCCTGACCACGCGTCGCCCACTCTTTGATCCGCAGCGTCGCACCTTCACGTTCGCCCACCTGGACCCCGAGCTCTACTTCCCTATCGGTACCATGCAGGCTGCCGGCGGAGCCCGCGATTGGTTGTTGCGAGTCCTGGGGGACGACGACAGCGGACTGACTGACGAAGCCGCTCAGGTCCCACCCGGCTCTCGTGGACTCCTTTTCCTACCCTACCTGCTGGGTGAACGTAGCCCGCACTGGAATCCTCGCGCTCGGGCGGCTTTCGTCGGACTGGCTATGCCGCACGGCCAGGCGGAGCTGGCACGCGCTGTCCTTGAGGGAGTCGCTTTCAATCTCAAGCTCATTCTCGACACGCTGCTGTCGCAAGGGGTGAAGGTGAATGCCATGCGGCTAATTGGTGGCGGCGCCCGCAGCCCGGTCTGGCGGCAGATACTGGCCGACGTCTATAACTTGCCCATCCTGCGCCTCGGCCTGGAGGCCGAGGCGACAGCGCTGGGCGCAGCCATCGCCGGCGGGATTGGCGTCGGTATCTTTCCGGATTTCGACGTGGCGCGCGACGTCATCCCGGTCACGCCGGCAGAGCAACCCGATCCGGGCCGGCATGCGCAGTACGAAGCACTGTGCGATTTATTCCAGCAGACCTATGCAGCCCTGGAACCGATCTATGAGCGGTTGGCGATACTGTCTGGGTAGTAGGCCCCCACCCCCGGCCCCTCCCCCAATGTTGGGGGAGGGGAGCTGACTCTCCTCTCCCCCAACCTTGAGGGAGAAGGGCTGACTCCCCATACGCGTCAACTTAAGCCGGGAGCGCCGGTCGAGTAGCGGCTTCAGCCGCGTA